>JAAZVY010000084.1 GCA_018623195.1 Flavobacteriaceae bacterium
TCCGCGGCCGATTGGGTTGCTTAGCGGGTTGACTTAGCGAAAAGAGTTCTTGTAAATAACTGATATTGAGCATATTGGAGCGTTAGGTTCAAAACCCTCTCTCTCCGGGGAATTGTCACTGAGCAAGACGCTAGAATAGAAGCTGTAAATGTGGCTAAAAGTATTTTTTTCATGGTTTAAAATTTTGGATACAATAAACTATCACTATTTGACAATTAAGGTCGACAGTCTAGGCAAGACCTCATTTGTCCCAAAAACTTGCTTTAGGTCAAAATCCTTTTGCTTTTGTCCAGCATAGAGAGACAACTTTCTTGAGCCTTCCTGTTACACTATCTCTTCCCTGTGCTTCATGAAAAACCCTATGATTTCCAACTATAAATAATTTACTCACCGTTCTTGATATAGCCACGTTAACGAGTCGTTCCACCGAGTGGATTCACAAAATAAGCCATTGTTTTCTTATCGACCTAGTTTCAAGATCATGTTTCAAGACACATAAGGTCAAAAGCACCATTAATTTTTAGATAAGCCTAAAAAAGTGATCATACTTGACTGAAATGAAACCCAAAAGACCCCAGAATTTCTTCCGAGGTCTTTAATAGTGCGAAGTGAGGACTAAATTATTCCTAAATGGTACCGAATTGGCACCCAATTTTGCCGAGTCCTCGCGGCAAAAGCCTTAATTACGTTTAAAAGTGATCCTCATTACGTCTCAATTTTTCCTGTTTTCGTCCGAAAACAAGGTTGGTTTCAAGCGATATGGACTTCCTCGTCCGTCTGATTGCTCCAAAATTTCAAACTTCTTGAGGTCACGGAGGTAGTTTTTAGCCTGACTCTGGTTAACATTAAAGACTTCTTCCAAAGCTGATACAATTTCCGAGTAGCTTTTGGACTCATTTCCCTCAAAGATGGTAGCGGCCTTGTTTAGTAGCTCTTCGTATTTGTGTTTTTGGATCATTTCTGCACTGGGTTGCTCCATCAAAACATGAAACTTCAGATTGTCATCCCAACCTATGACCAATTGTGGCACATCTAAAGGACTACCATCACGAACTTTTAAAGCTTTTATGACAGAATTCACCTTATCGTCGTCCCTTTCAACGGACAGAATGCCTGATGCTTTACGCTGAACTTCACTACCTAAATGTCCTCGAAGCTTATAGCCACTGGGACTCAAGTGTAGCACGCAAATGATTACCGTTTTGTAAATACCGGCCAATCGGAAGAGTTCATCTATTAATGCAACTGCCGATTCTTCATCGTTTACACCATCTATTAAATCGGCGATACCGTCAATCACCACAAGGTGTATACCACCGTATTCATAATAAAATCGATCCATAGAGTGAAGTATGGAAGTCAAACGATCGTGCCGATTCATTCCTATCAATCCATAGGTTTTGAACCAAGTAGGCGGATGGTTAACCTTTGCACGCCGAACGATTTGAGATACATTTTTATAGAGTTGTGCCTCAGACTGTTCGGTATCATAAAAAAGAACTGCGCGTCCATTTTTGTTCGACTTAACATCACTGCCCAATGTTTCAATTTCCGATTCGGGATTAGCAATCGTACCAGCGAGAAGAGCGCCTAGATAATTCGATTTACCGCTTCCCTCAGATCCTGTAATAGCCAGTAAATTTCCTGTGGACCCAATCGGAACATCATTTATGGTAATAATAGATTCTGGCGGTTCTGGCGGATTTCCATAACGGATCTCACAACTCGCAAGCATACTCATGGTTTCTTTGTAGTGCTCATCAAGCATGTCTCTAAAAAGTTCCAAAAGCTCCTCAGGTCGATGTCCTAGTCGAAAGAAATCGCTGATGTCCTTCTCTTCCTTGTTTCCCTTTAAGGGCAACAGAAGCTTTTTTACTTGGTACTCCTTGAGGCTTTCAACTGCCTTGTCCATGTGCTTTTGTCCGGTGGCGTCCACGTCGTAAAGCATTACAACATGTTTAAACCGAAAAGAAAGTCGGCGGATAAGACTTTTCGGGATTGTCGCCGATTCGGAATTGAAGCAAATGGCGTTAAAGCCATGGCTTACCAAAGAAAGTACGTCCTTTTCACCTCCGGTAATAAACAAGGTGTCTCCGCGCAATGGCAACTGATCCAAACCAAACACGTGACCCTCCTTGGTATTGCCGCCATAGAAAAAACGACGTTTTGAAAACGGGCGGTAAGCTTTAACATAGCTGTTGCCTAGATAGCCATACATGGGTTCGTTTGGGGAGCTGATGATTTTAAACGGTACCTGATTGGCATTGATTCCATTAAATTCTTGAAGAGAAACCACCTGATAGCGTTCCAGCACCTCTGGCCCAATACCATATTGCTGCCACCAGGCTAATTCTTCATGACTAAAGTCTTTTTGCTCTGGTGGAACAAATGGAACGGACACTCCCTTCTGTTCAGGAGTAATCGTTTGAGGTTTTAGTTCGCTCGCCACTTTCAAATCCGGAATCTTACGGCGTATCTCGCGGATTCTATCATGATTTTCCGATAACCCAAGAACCAATTCACTATCTATGATTTCGAGTATCTGTAGAAATTCATCTCCTTGGCACTGTAAATTGAACACCTTGCCTACAAAGCCAAAGCAGTCGAGCTGAAAATCCTGATCCCCGAAGTCCATAAAGTAAACAACACCCGAATCCATATTTTCGAAGAGATAGCAGCTTGGCTTAGTATCATCATAGAACGGGTTTAAAAAAGGCTTTTTCAACCCAGGGAATCGGGAACCAAAGAAATATTTAAACACGGCTAAGCCCCCTTCAGTAGCCTGTAGCACATCTTCTTTACTTAACGCCATGTGCCTTCTCTTTTTTACCCGTTGGATGAATCCCGTAATTGGCCTCCATGAAGTTGCGTATATCCTCCAGCTTGAAGTAATTCTTATGATCAATTCTTACGTACGGAAGTTTTCCGCTCGAAGTATACTTTGTTAAGGTTCTTCGGCTAATGTGCAGTATCTCTAATACCGCATAACTATCTATGTATTCTTTACTAAAATGATACGCTGGGTCTTGTAAGCGTTGGAGCTCCTTATAAATTTCGTCTATCTTCTTGATTAGCGTCAAATACGCGTTCTTTTCAAAGGTTATTACATCCATAGTTCTTGCATTTATTTTCTCCTGCAAGACTAGGGAGGTCCTCTGCGACGTCCTATAGAGTATATATATAGTCCATACACTTTATTGCCTAGTTTTTCTCATCTAGAAAGGATTCGAACTCTTCAGACAGTTCGTTTAAAAACCGCACTCTTTTGATTTTACGAGCTTTAGCTTGACTCATTAAGCCTTCTATGTTTTTAAGCGACACATTAAGATTCTTAGAGAACCAAGCGGTGATGTCGGATCGAGGCACGCCCTTACCAAAAGCCTCTACCCTATGAAGCGCAAAGATGAGCTCACCAAGTGCCGTAGCTCCTTTGCGCCATTCAAGCTGAATCTGCTTGCCATCTAGAATCGCGGTCAATTGATCGGGCTTTTTCCTACGACCCTTTCTAAGCGGCTTTGGGATGTAGTATTCGTAATACGTTTTAAAAGACTTCTTGAGAATTTGAACGGCCTGGTACTTTACCTCTAGA
>JAAZVY010000040.1 GCA_018623195.1 Flavobacteriaceae bacterium
CTGCCTATGGGGATTTAGATAATGATGGGGATCTTGATCTAATCGTAAATAATATTGATGCCGATGCCTTTGTGTATGAAAATCGTTCTGAGCGATTGGGACATCATTTTGTTGCGGTCGAGCTCAAAGGAACCGATAAAAACCGCTTTGCTATTGGAGCCAAGGTGCAGGTCTATCTATCGGATGGGAGTGCTATGATGGCTGAACAATATCCGTCAAGAGGGTTCGAAAGTTCGGTTCCGAATCGATTGCACTTCGGTTTAGGTAATCGCACTGATATCGACTCCCTTGAAGTTATCTGGCCCAATCGCATGCGTTCTGTGCATACCATTAAGGCTATCGATCAAATTCTGACAATCGACTACAGCCCATCAGAAGTAAAGCCGATTTCATCCGATAAGACGGATCTTGACACCCTTCTAACTACAGATTTATCTCAAAAAGGAATTAATTACCAGCACCAAGAAAACCGCTACATTGACTTTGATGCGGAGCGTATGCTTCCTCAATACTTCTCTAATGAGGGCCCTGCGATGGCAACTGCCGATTTAAATGAGGATGGTCTTGATGATATCTTCTTGGGAGGAGCTAAAGGGCAGTCTGCTGAGTTATACCTTAGCTCATCTTCTGGATATTCTAAATCCACTGAACCTTTCGAAGCACATAAAAACTCAGAGGATGTTCAGGCGTTATTCTTCGATGCCGATGGTGATGGAGATCAAGATCTGTACGTGGCTTCTGGGGGTCGCGCCTTTTCTCAAATTAGCACAGATCTAAAGGATCGGTTGTACCTAAATACCGGTTCTGGAGTATTTGAGTACTCTAAAGAGGTAAGTTTACCTATGTTTAGCACGGGCGCAGTTGCAGCAGCCGATGTTGATCTTGATGGGGATTTAGATTTGTGGGTAGCCAATCGTTTTGATACTAGAACCTATGGGTTACCTGTAAACTCTTCGCTTTTAATCAATGACGGAAACGGCCAATTTACACCTAGTGCAACGGAGTCTTTCAATCAGCTAGGCATGGTCACCACCGCTGTTTTTGCCGATATGAATGCGGATGAGCGCCCTGATCTTATCGTAGGAGGTGAGTGGATGCCGATTACGGTCTTCTATAACACCGCTTCGGGATGGGTGAAGTCTGAGGATCATTCTTTTGCCTCGGGGATGTGGCGATCGATTACTACTCTTGATTTGAATGGTGATGGCCTAATCGATATCGTGGCTGGTAACGCGGGTCGCAATGGGTTTTACAAACCCAAGATGCGGGTGTACGTTAATGATTTTGATCGAAACGGACGTATTGAACAGATCTATACTTATGAGGTAGATGGGGATTATTATCCGGTACATGATAAAGATGAACTGATCAAACAACTCCCGGGTCTGAAGAAGAAGTTATTATACTATGCTGACTATGCCAAGGCGAGTATGAGTGATTTGTTCTCCGAAGAATTACTAAGTAGTTCTCTGGTTCTCGAATTAGATACCACCGATAGTATGATTTTCTTGAGTTCTAAAGAGGGTTATGAGTCGATTCCTTTGAAAGATGAGGTTCAATATTCTAGTGTTTACACCATTGAAAAAGCTGCACAAAGTACTACTTCAGCTACGCTTTATTTAGGAGGTAATCAGTATGGCTTCAAGCCGCAATATGGCGCGTATGATGCTTCATCAGGTTGGCGATTAGATCTGAACTATGAGAATGAGTTGACCCAGCAAATTCGTCCCCTTAACATTTCGGGGCAAATTCGTCAACTTCGTGTGATTAAGGCGGATAGCGCTCAAGATTCTTTAATTTTGTTAGCTGCAATTAATAATCAATCAATACAAAGTATTTATGTCCAGAATTAGTTTTGTCGTTGTGATGGGGTCGTTGTTACTTTTTTTGGGAGCATGTACCCGTGAAAGTAATTACGATCGATTAGTTAAAACCGAAATGGCTAATGGGGTGTATTCAGATAGCCTCAAGTTTGGTCTATTACTCGGAGATACCCGTAAGACTTTCTATACCAAGTGTTGGGAGTTAAATTTAGAGGGAGTGATTTCTCATGGGCCTAACAATGATTTTGTTGCTTATGAGTTAGAAGGGGTTAATGAAGGGGAGCGCATCAACCACCTGTTCTACGGTATTTTTGATGATGAAAACATAATGACCGGCCTTGATATGCGCTTCTATCATTTAGGCTGGGCTCCATGGAATAAACAACTATTTGCTGATCAGCTTTTACCGAAAGCCCTCGACACTCTTGAACAATGGTATCCTGGTAATGAATTTGTAAGAGTAGATCGAGAGGGATTACCCCGTGAGACATACGTAAAGGTAGATGGTAACCGCCAGATTTTAGCCTACGTCCTCGATGACAAGGAGGTTAAGGCGGTAATTACTGACCTTAGAAAAAAATACCCCGACCTAGTTCGATAGACATGAAAAACCTACTATACCTTTTTTCGCTTGCTGTTTTGGTAGCTTCTTGTGCTGAGGGAGAAAGCGATTATCTGTTTGAATTAAAGACCCCCGAGGAGACTCAGATTAATTTTGAGAACACCCTTAGTTTTAGCAATGAGTTTAATGTATATACCTACCGTAATTTCTATAATGGCGGAGGAGTCTCGATTGGGGATATCAATAACGACGGATGGTCTGATATCTATTTAACCTCGAATCAGAATCAGAATAAACTATACCTGAACAAGGGAGGTTTTGTTTTTGAAGATATTACAGATTCAGCCGGTGTTGGTGGTTCTAGAGCGTGGTCAACCGGGGTGACTATGGCGGATGTCAATGCCGATGGCCTATTAGATATTTATGTATGTAATTCTGGAGATGTTGCTGGAGACAACAAGCAGAATGAACTTTTTATCAATAAAGGAGATGGAGAGTTTGAGGAGATGGCTGAAGACTTTGGGCTCGCAGACCCCGGGTACTCTACTCATGCAAGTTTCTTCGATTATGACAAAGATGGCGATCTAGACGTTTACCTCTTGAATAACTCTTATCAGGCGATTGGGAGTTTTGATTTGAGAAGAAATGAACGTCCGAAACGAGATGAATTAGGAGGCGATAAGCTTTTAGAGAATCGAGACGGAGTTTTTGTTGATGTGAGTGAAAAGGCTAGGATTTACGGTTCGGTGATTGGATTTGGACTCGGTGTAACCGTCGGAGATGTGAACAATGACGGATGGGAGGATATTTACGTATCTAATGACTTCTTCGAGCGCGATTATCTCTACATCAACAATCAAGACGGTACATTCAGCGAAAAACTAACCGAATCAATCGGTTCAATCAGTGGTGCCTCAATGGGTGCAGATATGGCAGATATCGATAACGACGGTGCAGCGGATATTTTCGTAACCGAGATGCTTCCCTCAGAGTACGAGCGCCTAAAATCAGTGACTACTTTCGAAAACTGGGACAAGTACAAGTACAATGTCGATAACGACTATTTTCACCAATTCACTCGTAACACCTTACAGCTGAATAATGCCGACGGAACATTCAGTGAGATCGGACGTTTAGCCGGAGTTGAGGCCTCAGATTGGAGTTGGGGAGCTCTGTTTTTTGACATGAATAATGATGGGCTTCGAGACCTTTTTATCGCTAACGGGATTTATCGAGATCTCACCGATCAAGATTATCTTCAATACGTTTCAAGCGAAGAAGTCTTAAGCAGTATTGTTTCGGGAGACGAGGTAGACTATGCGAAGCTTGTAGATATCATTCCGTCACGGCCTGTAAAAAATCATGCTTATATCAATCAAGGTAATCTAGAGTTCTTTAACGATGAACAAACCGGGCTTTGCACCCCAAGTTTTTCAAACGGATCTGCCTATGGTGACCTAGATAACGATGGCGATTTAGACCTTGTGGTGAACAATGTAAACATGCCGCTTTTCGTCTATGAAAACCATAGCGAACGAAACCCTAACAATAATTATCTCCAATTCAAATTGAAGGGATCGGGCCAAAATACTCAGGCCATTGGAGCCCGTGTCTGGGTGAGTCAGGGAGATCAAACCTATTACTTACACCACCAACCCATTCGTGGCTTTCAATCGAGCATGGATTTGGTGCTACACCAAGGTTTAGCACTTTCTATCCCTGCAGAAGTTCGTGTAGAATGGCCCAATGGTACCACTACTCAATTAAGCGATGTTCAGATAAATACTCGCCTAGAAATCCCTCAACCAGAACTAGAAGGAGGCCCCAACGAAACGGATGCCGATAGAGTTATCGAGAATTTATTTGATCGCATGAGCCTTACTGATGCTCCGGTTCATCAAGAAAATTTATTTATCGATTTTAATAGAAATCGACTTTGGCCACATATGTTAAGCACTCCAGGCCCAAGAGTGGTAGCGGGAGATCTTAATCAAGATGGGGTGACCGAAATTCTAATACCAGGGGCAAAGGATCTTTCTTCAAGTCTTTATCAGCTTGAAGAAGGGCAATTAAAGGCAGTTGCTGATTTTAGTTTAGAAGGGGAGAAACCCTCTGAACTTGTTGCTCCTCACCTTTTTGATGCCGATGGTGATGGTGATTTAGATCTATATGCGGGTAACGGTGGAGTAGAATTCTCTAAATTCATTCCTTATTTGGCAGATGTCCTTTATCTCAATGATGGTAAGGGGAACTTTTCGAAAAGCCAAGCGACTTTACCCACGGCGACTAATTTCTTCAATACGGGTGCCGTGGCTTCAGGAGATATTGACAATGATGGTGATCTAGATCTATTCGTTGGTGAGCGTGCGTTAGCAGATGCTTACGGCTTACCTGGATCAGGGCATATTTTAATTAACGACGGTTCTGGACAGTTTACCGATGAGACCGCCTCCTGGTCAGCCTCTTTAAATGAGGTTGGCCTGATTACTTCTGCAGCGATGATTGATCTCGAATCAGATGGAGATTTAGACTTGGTTGTGGTGGGTGAATACATGGGTGTCCGAGTATTTAAGAATCAAGGAGGTCAATTCGTTGACGCGAATCTAGAACTGACTGCTTATAAAGGCTGGTGGCAAACTCTCGAAACTGCCGATTTTAATGGTGATGGAGTCGTAGATTTTCTAGTGGGTAATCACGGTTTGAATTCGCGATTTGAGGCTAGTGAAAAGGCTCCAATTCGCTTGTATTTAAATGACTTTGACCAGAACGAGCAGATTGATCCGGTTTTAAGTTTCATGCGTGAAGATGGTAAGTACTATCCGTATGATCTAAGACATAATCTCATTGATCAGATGAAGCCGCTTAAGAAGAAATTCCCCGATTATGCTTCATTTAAGGACGCTTCTGTAGAGCAGATGTTTACCAAAGAGCAACTAGAAGCAAGTGTGGTTCGAGAAGTGACCAACTTGTCGAGTGCTGTCTTTCTAAGTCAACCGGATGGTACTTATGCGTATGAGCCGCTTCCATTAAAAGCACAATTTGCCCCGATTTACGCCCTTGCGGTAGGAGATTTTGACGGTGACGGAGATATCGACGCACTTGCCGGAGGTAATTTATATAAAACAAAGCCTGAAATTGGTCGTTATGACGCGCTTCAAGGGGTTTATCTAGAGAATGATGGTAAGGGTCACTTCAGTATTCCACAGGGAGGCCGTGGATTTAAATTGGGTGGTGAGATTCGTTCGATTATAACCCTTGACAATAAGATTGTTGTAGGTCGAAATTCAGACACCCTAGCTTTATTCAATTATGCAAAGAATTAATTTATATCTAGGGATCGCCCTATTACTAGTCGCTTGCCAGTCGAGTGAATCTGAGAATTCAACAGGCAATAGACTTTTTGAACAGTTGCCAGCGAGCAGTACAGGAATTGATTTTAGTAACGATTTGTCGTCTGACCCAGACATGAATATTATCGAGTACCTCTACTATTATAATGGAGGAGGAGTGGGTATTGCAGATATCAATAATGACGGGCTCGAAGACCTATTCTTCGCCGGTAATGAAGTTAGTGATCGTCTTTATTTAAATAAGGGAGATTTTAAGTTTGAAGATATCACCGAGTCTGCTGGTATTATTCAGGATAGCACTTGGTCAACGGGTGTGACCTTTGCCGACATCAACCTCGATGGATATGAAGACATTTATGTCTCTGCGGTGGGCGATTATAAAACCCTCTCAGGAAAAAATCGTCTGTACTTGAATAACGGCGATTCGAGTTTTAAGGAGGTTTCAGCTGAGGTCGGATTAGATTTTAAAGGTTTCGGTACTCAAGCGAGCTTTTTCGATTACGACAACGATGGTGACTTGGATGTATATCTTCTGAATCATACCATTCACACGCCTCGAAATTATGGAAAAATCGATCGTCGCCAGGAGCGGGATGACCTTTCAGGGGATCGTCTTTATGCGAATAAACTATCGGATACTGGGGTACTTGCTTTTGAGGAGGTAACCGAAGAAGCAGGCATCTATAGTAGCGCACTAGGTTATGGCTTAGCCCTAGCTACGGCAGATCTCAACAGCGATGGATTTATTGATATTTATGTCGGAAACGACTTTCACGAAAACGATTACATCTACTTAAATAACGGAGATAAGACCTTTACAGAGCAATCACAGTCGTTACTCCATTCAAGTACCCGATTTACCATGGGAGTAGATGTTGCTGATATGAATAACGACTTGCGTCCCGATCTATTTACCCTCGATATGATGCCCAACCGTGCCGATGTCTTTATGAAATCGGGAGGGGAAGACAGTGATAAAGTGGCTCAAATCAAACGCGACTTTGGTTATCATGAGCAGCTGGCACGCAACCATTTTCAGCTAGCGACCGAAGGTGCTTACAAAGAAGTTGCACTAGCGACGGGTACCTTCGCTACGGATTGGAGTTGGACGGTGCTTCTCGAAGATTTTGATAATGATTCGAATACGGACATTTTTATTTCGAATGGTATTTATAAGCGTCCGAATGATCTCGATTTTATCAACTTTCAGAGCAATGCCGCCTTTGATGATTTTGCGTCAAGCGAAGCTGAATTAGAGCAGCAACTCATCGAGCAGATGCCGATGCTAAAAATTGAAAACGAGCTGTTTTTGAACCGTGGAGATTTAAACTTTGAACGACTAGATCCTTCTTCGCAGTTTAATCCTTCGTACAGTAATGGTGCTGCAGTAGCCGATCTAGACAATGATGGTGATTTAGATTTAGTGGTCAATACTATTCAAGAGCCTGCGCATATTTTAAGAAATACCACCAGTGACAGCCACTTTGTTCAGTTCACACTGCCTCGAAATGCATTAAATGCCAAGGTGATTATCGAGCACGAGGGGAACAAAATTTATAAAGAAGTCCTTCGAACTAGGGGGTATGCTTCGGCCTCTTCAACCCGTATTCATTTGGGTCTTAAGAGCGACGCGGCTATTGACCGTTTAGAAGTGTATTACCCAGATGGTCAGGCTGAGGTTTACACCAGTCTTGCAGCAGATACGCATCATGTACTTGCATTAGGAGAGCCCTTAAATCAATCATTTGAGAGCCCCTTAGAAGATCCTAGCTTTTCGACAACCCCATTTGACTATGTTCATAAAGAAAACGCTTATCTCGACTATGAACGCGAGCCATTAATGCTTGAAAAATTATCGATAGAAGGGCCTGCCTATACCCGAG
The DNA here is from genome assembly GCA_018623195.1 of Flavobacteriaceae bacterium. Classification (GTDB taxonomy): domain Bacteria; phylum Bacteroidota; class Bacteroidia; order Flavobacteriales; family Flavobacteriaceae; genus UBA3478. The sequence continues at coordinate 7,619 of JAAZVY010000040.1, forward strand.
CAGACTTTAATGGGGATGGAATCGATGACTTGTTCTTTGGAGGCTCTAAAATGCAAGCCTCTGAGCTTTATTTAGGAACGACTTCAAATACCTACCAAAAGGCCAAAGTTGCCGTCTTTGAACAAGACTATAATTTCGAAGATGTCGATGCAGTAGCCTTTGATTTTGATGTCGACGGCGATTTGGATCTCTATATCATGAGTGGAGGTAACGAAACCTATGATGGGGAGGCTACTTTGATGGACCGTCTCTATATCAACGACGGTAAGGGAGATTTTGTCCGATTCCCAGCGAACCTGCCACAGTCGAACGGAGGAAGCATCTCTGCCGCTGATTTTAATGGGGATGGCTATGATGATCTGTTTATAGGTAATCGATCGCTACCTGGTGGATATGGCCTTTCGCCAACAAGCGCTATCGTAGCTAGTGCTCCAGAGAGTAATTCATACTTCGAGGCGGTAGCCCAAGCCCCTCTAGGGATGGTCACAGATAGCCAATTCGCTGATATTAATGGAGATGGCCATTTAGATATCGTAGTCGTTGGTGATTTTATGCCGGTGACGGTTTTAATCAACGATGGAGCAGGTAGTTTTACGAATCAAACCACTGCTTTTGGTCTTAATCAGACTTCTGGTTTTTGGAATACAGTCGAAGTTACCGACATCAATGGTGATGGAAAATTGGATATACTCGCGGGTAACGCAGGAGCTAATCATAAGTTTAAGCCCACTCTTGAAAAACCGGTTGTAGCCTATCTAGATGACTTTGATGGAAATGGGTCACTAGACCCAATTGTATTTTATAGCTTCTTTGATGAGCCAGTACCTTTTGCTTCAAAAGATAAGCTAGTGAGTAGTTTACCTTATCTCAAGAAAAAGTTTTTAAAGTATAGTGACTTTTCGAATGCGCAAGACATCGTTTCACTCACCGAAAGAACCGAGATTTTCGAAACTAAGGCGGTGGTTGAGATGCGCTCAATGGTTTTTATTCAAAGCGAGACCGGAACATTTGAAGGAATTGCCCTACCCACTGAAGCTCAACTTTCAACGATTGAAGATTTCTATGTTGAAGAGGGTAAGGTTTACTATACAGGGAACTACAGTGGCTATGTCACTGAATTAGGGCCAAGCCTTTCGAATTCTGGTGGGGTATTAAGTGGTTTTGACGGAGCCCAGTTTCAATCTCATCGATCACTAGACCTGCCTAAAGGTACCGAAGGGCGTTTCATCGATCGCATTTCTGAAAAAGAGCTGATTGTGGTTCAAAACAATGGGCCAGCCCTTATCATAAAAGAGAATAATTAAACAAACTGCGTATTTTTGTCGTATGAATAGAATTTATAAGTGGTTAGGAGCATGGACTACTTTATTAGTAGTTAGCTTATCCTTAATTAGTTGTGAAAAGGATACTCGTTATGTAGATCGATTATCTGATGCTGATTTGTTTAACGACACCATGCAGAAACTGACCGATGTTATCGTTTATGACATCTTTTCGCCGGTGGTCGCTTCGAGGGTTTATGTGTATCCGACCGTTGCGGCTTATTCAGTGATGCAGAAGGCTTACCCAGAGAAATACGAATCGTTGGCAGGCCAACTAAAAGAGTTCACCGATATCCCCGAGTTGGCTGAAGGAGTGAACCCCCAACTAGCAGCTATTCATGCGTTTTTGGTCGTTGGAAAGCAATTGATTTTCTCAGAAAATCGCATTGATGAGTATAGAGATTCTCTGTATGAAGAATTAGATGATTTAGGCATGCCGAGTCGCGAATTTGACGCTTCTATCGCTTATGGAGAGGCGGTAGCCGCTCATATTCTTGCTTGGGCTGATACTGATTTTTATAAGCAGACCAGAACTTTTCCTAAGTACACGATTCAGGAAGGGGATCAGTTTTGGAAACCCACTCCTCCCGATTATATGGAAGGAATTGAGCCGCACTGGAACCGAATCAGACCGATGGTGATTCCTGATGCAGCAATGTTTGATCCTGCACCTCCGCTACCTGTGGATATGAATCCCGACAGTCCTTTCTATGCAGAGCTTTTAGAGGTTTATGAATTAGGTCGAAAGGTTACTGAGGATAATAACGAAAATGAAGAGGCACAGATCGCCGCATTCTGGGATTGTAACCCTTATGTTTCTCATCACAAGGGACACGCTATGTTTGCTACCAAGAAAATCACCCCTGGTGGACACTGGATTGGTATTACCAAACTGGCCACTCAAATTGCTGAGAACTCATTTGATGAGACGATCAACACTTACTTAAACGTTACTGTGGCGCTTTTTGATGGTTTTATCTCATGCTGGGATACTAAATGGAATACCCTAATTGTAAGACCAGAGACCTTAATTAATCAATACCTTGATGAAGAGTGGTTGCCTAAGTTACAGACTCCACCATTCCCAGAGTACACCTCGGGTCACTCGGTCATTTCTCGTTCGGCAGCGACTGTACTTACCAAGATTTATGGCGACAACTTTGCCTTTGATGATACAACCGAAGAGGCTTATGGGCTACCCACCCGTTCCTACCAGTCGTTTATGCATGCCTCTGAAGAAGCGGCTGTTTCTCGACTTTACGGAGGTATTCATTACCGCCGAGCTATCGAACAAGGAGTAGTTCAAGGGGCAGCAGTAGGAGGCTATGTGGCCCAAAACTTGAATACTTTCAAGGCAAAGACTGCTGAAGTAAATCCTTAGGCTTCTAGGGCTTGAACAAGGTCATTCCAAACGTCATCGGTGTGTTCTAGACCTACCGATAGACGAATCATACCATCCGTAATCTCAACGGCTAATCGCTCTTCGCTGCTTAGCTTGGCATGAGTACTCGATGCTGGGTGGGTGATGATGCTACGCGTATCGCCTAAGTTGGCAGAAATGGAACATAGCTTGATGTTGTCTATGAAACGTTTTCCGGCAGCGACCCCTCCTTTTACTTCGAAGGCGATGATTGATCCGCCCAGTTTCATTTGTTTCTTGGCGATTTCGTGTTGGGGATGCGATTTTAAAAAAGGATAGCGCACCCAATTAATATTCGGATGATGCTCTAACTTTTCAGCCAGTGTAAGTGCGTTTTTGCTATGTGCTTCCACTCGTACGGCCAGGGTTTCTAAACTCTTTGAAAGTACCCAGGCGTTAAATGGAGAAAGTGCAGTACCTGTAATTCGTGCAAATCGGTAGATGCGGTCGATGAGTTCGTGAGATCCGACGGTGATCCCTCCGAGAACTCGTCCTTGACCATCCATCAGTTTGGTGCTTGAATGAATCACTAAATGAGCCCCAAGTATAGCCGGTTGTTGAATATAAGGGGTAGCAAAGCAGTTGTCTACGATGAAAAGTAGATTGTTCTTTTTAGCAAAATCACCAAGTCTTTCAAGATCGAGTACGGTAACCCCTGGGTTGGTTGGGGATTCTACATATAGAATTTTAGTATTGGGCTTTAGTTCTGCTTCTAGGGTCTCAAAATCTCCGGGATCAAAGTAACTATGCTCAATATTCCATTTCGGAAAGAATTGTGTATACAAGGTGTGGGTAGACCCGAAAACTGCTCTGCATGATAGGATGTGATCGCCAGAAGATAACAGTGCGGCAAAGGTGGTATAAATTGCACTCATACCCGATGCGAATGCAACTCCATCTTCAACCCCCTCCATGGTAGCCACCTTCTGAATAAGCTCAGAGGTGTTTGGATTCGAGTATCGGCTATAAATATTGCGATGCTTTTCTTCGGCAAAGGAGGCCCTCATATCCTCAGAATCTTCAAATACGAAGCTCGAAGTCATATAAATAGGAGCCGAGTGCTCTAGGTATTGAGAGCGTTCCATTTGTCCGCGAATCGCCTCTGTTTCAAACTGTTTCTTCATGGTCGAAAATTAGGAAAAATAAAGGAGTCGATTATTATTTAAAATTATTCTAAATAAGCTTGTAAAATGTGTTTTTGGTTTTTAGATTTGCAGTCTAAAACAACACTATTTTTAATTATTCTAAATAAATGAAACAATCTTTTTGCCTTTTGCTGTCTACGTTTATGATAGTTGGGTCAATCACTGCGCAATCTAATCCTAGCAATTCTTCCCTAGATTCTATTCAACAGCTTGATGAGGTAATCATTCGAGCTAATACCATTTTAGGTAATAAATATGTTGCTCAAAATCGTACAGGAGCATCTTATTATTTAGGTACCGAGGAATTAGGGAAGATGGGGTACATGGATATTAATCGTGCTCTAAGAACCGTACCTGGGGTAAATTTCTATGAGGAGGATGGTTTTGGCCTTCGTCCGAATATATCGCTCAGAGGTACCTCACCTCAACGAAGTTCAAAGATTACCTTAATGGAAGACGGAGTGCTCATTGCTCCTGCACCTTATAGTTCTCCTGCTGCCTACTACTTTCCATCAGTAGCCCGGATGCAGGCGGTTGAGATTCTAAAAGGAAGTAGTCAGGTTCAGTACGGGCCCTTTACCACTGGGGGAGCCATCAATTTGGTATCTACGGGGATTCCTGATGATTTTTCAGCACAGCTAAAGACGAGTCTAGGAAGTTTTAATACCGGTCAAGTATATACTTCTGTTGGTCAATCTTCAGAGCGTATCGGATACGTTTTAGAATACCTCAACATGAATTCTGACGGGTTCAAACGTCTTGATGCAAACGACAACACTGGTTTTGACATCTACGACCTTATGGGTAAATTAAGAATTAACTCTAAAGCCGATGCTAAAATTCCTCAATCGTTAGAATTGAAGTATCATTTCTATGATGAGCAGTCGAACGAGACCTATTTAGGACTGTCAGAGGCTGATTTTGCAGCGAATCCCTATTCCCGTTATGCCGCTTCTCAGTTCGACCAAATGAATGCGAATCAGCGTCAAATCATGCTTACTCATATATTCGATTTTTCAAATAACCTCAAGGTGGTGACTAACGCTTATTCGAATAAAGTAACTCGCAACTGGTATAAACTTGATGATGTGGTATTCGATGGGGATAAGAAGAGTTTAGCCTCAGTTCTTAATGATCCAATCGAACTTAGTGATCATATGAGCATCATCAATGGTAGTACTGATTCTGATGCCGACGC
>JAAZVY010000085.1 GCA_018623195.1 Flavobacteriaceae bacterium
CGTAGTAGTTATTAACCGGTTCGCCAATATCGTGACGGGCAAATAGTAGATCTATCGACTCATCTAAACTGAGATTCTCTAAATCTTTTAAGTGACGCTCGGCATACCCGACCAGACATCGGTTGAGTAAATGCTTCTTTTGTTGGGTACCAAAAACTCCGGTATACTTGTTCAAACTACCCTCCACTTCTAGGGTAACCTCTCGAGACTCTAGTAACGGTTGTATATCAATATGATCGTCTTCAAATTGACGAACGAGATCAATCGGAGGTAAATTCTCGCGGTATGGAGTAGGAGTTTTTTGCATATCTTATAGCTTAAATATACAATAATGAACAGAGAAGACTTCAATAAAAGTATGTGCAGTGCATTTATTCTGAGTGCATTAGGCTTGCCCTTACTAAGCACTTCCTGTTCAAAATCAGAAGAGATTCCTGGAAGCGGTGAATTTGATGAAATTTTACTAGAGCAAGGAATCAAGAGAGAGGGTAACACGCTAACCATCTCAATGGATCACTCGAAGTTCCAAGAGCTCAAAACTCCTGGTAATTTTATTAATGACCTCGAAAATGGAGTTTTAGTTTTACGCAAAGATGCAGAATCGATCATTGCAGTAAGCAACTGTTGTCCGCACCAAGGGAGCCGGTCAAGATGGCAATACCTGGGTGAAGGAAAATTCTTGTGCACCAATCACGGAAATCGATTCGATACTGGCGAGGGTAATACTGCTGCTTGCAATTCTAACCGAACTTCTGGAAACCTAAAACAATACCCGGCTTCATTTGAGGAAGCTGTCATAACCATAGATTTAAGCTAATGAAAACAAACGCACATTACGACATCCCAGGTAATCCTTCAACTGCTAAGAGTAGCGCTCTAAAATTACGTGAGGAGGCTACCGCCGATTCGCTCAAAGTTTTAAGTGCTGAGGACTGGAAATTCTGGAAAGAGAACGGATACATCGTTATTAAAAACGCAGTGCCGAGAGAACAGGCCGAGGCCACGGCAGCTTTTTTGTGGGAGTTTGAAGAGAAAGATCCAAACGACTCGTCGACCTGGTATACCGCGGCACGTGCAGAGATGAAGATGAAAGAGTTGGCAGGTACTGGAATGGTAGAGGTCTACAACAACCAACACCTTTGGAATAATCGTCAAACCCAGCGCGTGTATGACGCCTTCTGTGATGTGTGGGGCACCGACAAGCTATGGGTGACGATTGATCGGGCAAACTTAAATTTCCCGGTACGAGAAGGCAGTAATTATCACCCCTTCATTCATTGGGATTATGATCCAGAGACGCGTCCGCAAAATGTTCAAGGAGTTCTAGCGCTTGCCGATCAAACCGACACCAATATGGGTGGATTTCAATGCGTCCCTTACCTCTACCGAAACTACGATACTTGGAAGCTAACCCAACCCGAGGATCGCAACCGTTTTCAGCCCGACATGACCGGTCTTGAGGACGAAATCGTTAAGGTAAAAATGGAGGCGGGAGACCTCCTCATATTCAACAGCTGCCTAGCTCACGGCATACGCCTCAACCAATCGAAAGACAAAGTTCGGATCGCACAATACGTTTCTATGATGCCGGCTCAAGAAGAAGATACCGACCTTCGTGAATGGCGCGTCAATTCATGGAAGAACCGTGTCGCTCCCGAAGGATATGCCTTTCCTGGCGATCCACGCAACTTCGAGCAGTTAAAATACGAAACCGCCGAACTGAATGAATTGGGAGAAAAACTCCTCGGACTAAAATCTTGGTAAACCGATGAATCTCGATTTTAGGCGGCAAAAAGCCTTTATTAGCGGCTCAACCTCAGGGATTGGTTATGCCATCGCAAAATCCCTAGCCTCATTAGGATGCGAGGTAGTCCTAAATGGCCGAACTCAAGAATCAGTAGATAACGCTTTGGTAAAACTTCAAGAGGAGGTTCCAGAAGCTAAATATTCAGGTTTAGTTTGTGATTTTGCGGATACCTCTCAAATCGATGCTCTATTAGAAGACCTAGGCAAAATCGATATTCTAATAAATAATGTAGGCATCTACAACGATCAAGATTTTTTTAAAACCTCAGATGATTCTTGGAATGAGCAATGGGAAGTCAACGTAATGAGTGGTGTTCGATTAAGTAGAGCCTTATTAACCTCAATGATGAAAAAAGATTACGGACGTATTTTATTCATATCCAGCGAATGCGCGGTACTAACTCCATCTAATCTTCTTGCTTACAGCGTAACCAAAACAGCGCTTCTAGGACTTTCTAAAGGGCTTTCAGGGCTCACAAAAGGATCAAAAGTAACCGTCAACACCCTTTTACCCGGGTCAACCCTCACCGACGGAGCCCAAAACTTTTTAGAAGCGGTCGCTCAGAAAACCGGACAATCGATAGAGCAGGTCGAAAAAGAATTCTTTAAAACTGACCGACCCAATTCACTCATTCAACGATTCGAAACCGTGCAAGAAATTGCCGATGCTGCCGTATTTCTATGCAGCCCATCTGCATCTGCCATTAACGGCACGGCTCTAAGGGTTGATGGAGGTAGTGTTGGGGGGCTATTCTAATACTCTACTACTAAACCTTTCTTACCAATTTTCAGAGAAGTAGGTTTTTGATCAAATGTTATCTTAACACCATTAATGGTATAACTATAATCTGACCTATAATCCTCCTCTTTCGTTTGAACCTCTATCGGATTAAGAGAAACAGTTTTTTTGCCTCGATTATCAGGGAATACAATCCCCTCTTTCTTAAAATTAGACTTCAAATTATTAACTGAAGCAGTAGAAATCTTCAATTTTTTCGCAACGTCAGAGGTTATCAATCCAGCCAAGAGTAATTTTTTTACTTCAGATTTTTTTCGCGAGCTAATTGCCTTTCGACCCATACTAAATGCATATTTATAACGCATAAATATAGGTAATATATAAAATTCCAATATCTAGTTGAGGAGTCTTGTGGAAATGAAAAATTGACAAAAAAATACAGATCTAAAAAATAATAGTTCAGTATTTCTAGAAAAAGAGAAAATTATGTATTCCCATTATTTACTCTTAATCTAGCTAGCGTTACGATTAATTTCAATCAAAATTGATCGTAGAATGCGTTTTGTCTTAACAATACTTATTGGAATGATTTTTTCAAATCAAAGTATCGCCCAGGATAAAGTTCTATTATCGAATAATGAAGTTGTATTAGGCACTATTAAAACATTTAATAGTAAGAAGATTACTATAGATGGAAATCGTGGTGGAGAAAAGATTTTATTCGAGGATATCTCCTCTATCATTTTCGAAAACGAGCCAACAAATCAAGAAATTTTTAAACTTGGGTTCATTGATGGTAAGAGAATGGCAAGAAATAAAACAGCCAACTTTTTAACTGGATTTTTTCTATCTCTACCTGGAGCTGTTGTTGTGCATTCAACATCTGATCAATATCCTTCATATCTCTCAAGACTAGGTCCTAATCAGGACTTCACTAATCATCCAGATTACATAAGAGGATA
>JAAZVY010000013.1 GCA_018623195.1 Flavobacteriaceae bacterium
CTTTCTGATGCAAACTTTACGGGTAGTGTGAAAACAGAATTAGTACAAGCGGCTTTCGAGCCTCCGATTCACGATTTTACCATGATGTTTGATGGAGAAGACTACACCTCGAGTTTGTTGAATGAGGAAAAGGCGATCTTAATAACTTCTTACGACTTTGAATCGGCCTCATTAAACGATTTTGATAAGGTGGTCAATTTTGCCGAGGAGAGAGCAGCGAAAGGGTATGTGATTTACGGTATGACAGCTGCCTCAGATAGTAGCGTAAATAAATTCTATGAAGAATACGGTACGGTAATTCGCTGGTACCAATGTGATCAAACAACGGTGAAAACAATTGTGCGTTCAAACCCTGGGGTGCTTTGGCTGAATCAAGGTTTAATCACTGATAAAAAACATATAAACGATATCTATTAATCATCAAATCAAGAATACAATGAGAACTCCAATCGTAGCAGGTAACTGGAAAATGAACAAGAATCTTAGCGAAACGAAGTCACTCTTATCAGAGTTAGCTTCAATGAGCTTACCATCAAACGTTGAGGTAGTGGTTGCTCCTTCTTTTGTGGTATTAGAAAGTGCGGTAAACGCTACATCAAACACAAAGATTGCTGTCGCTGCTCAAAATGTAAATGCTGCTGCAAATGGGGCTTTTACTGGAGAAACCTCACTGGATATGCTTCAATCTATCGGTGTTAATCAGGTGATTTTAGGTCACTCAGAGCGTCGTGATATTTATGGTGAAACCGATGAAATCATCAATGAAAAAGTACTTCAATCGATTGAAGCTGGTTTTCGCGTAATCTTTTGTTTTGGAGAACAGCTTTCAGAGCGAAAAGATGGTTCTCACTTTGAGGTTGTTTCGAAGCAACTCAGTTCTGGACTAAAAGGAGTGACTGCTGAACAAATGAGTCAAGTGGTTTTAGCTTACGAGCCGGTTTGGGCTATTGGTACCGGAGAAACTGCTTCACCAGAGCAAGCTCAAGAAATGCATGCACATATCAGATCGTTTTTAAGTGACACCTATTCAGCTGAGGTTGCTTCTGGAGTTCGAATTCTTTATGGGGGTAGCGTGAAACCTGGAAATGCGAAGGATCTTTTCGCAAATCCTGATATTGACGGAGGTCTAATAGGTGGTGCTTCACTCGTGGCGTCAGACTTTTTAGCTATCGTTGCTGCTGCTGAGTAATGAGTACAGATCCTATATATTTCGAGCTTACTTTTACGGTTAAGCCTCTAGAGCCTACTCGGGATGTATTGGTAGATGAGCTTTCAGCTTTGCCTTTTGACACCTTCTTAGAAACCGAAAACGGGGTCAAGGCCTATGTAGATCAATCGCTTTTTAATGCCAACGAACTGAGTGCTGAAGATCACTTTCCTTACAGCAGTGGTATTGCAGAATCGATTGAATGGACCATCAGTGAAATTCAACAGGAAAATTGGAACGCTAAATGGGAATCTGATTTTAAGCCTATTGTAGTTGAAGATCGTGTATCGGTGATTGCTCCCTTTCATGATTCGATCAAAGCAGATTATGAGTTAGTTATCGAACCAAAGATGAGTTTCGGAACAGGTCATCATCAAACCACGTATCAAATGCTCGATTTTTTAAGCAAGTTAGATACCCTAGAAAATAAACGGTTGCTCGATATGGGCTGTGGCACGAGTATCTTGGCTATTCTAGCAGCGCTAAAAGGAGCAAGCTGTGACGCTATAGATATTGACTCTTGGTGTATTGAAAATAGCCTAGAAAATGCGGAGCGAAACAAGGTTTCAATTAATGCATGGCAAGATGATAGTTGTCAAAAAGCCAAAGGGCCCTATGACATCATCCTTGCTAATATCAATCGTAATATTCTTCTCGATCAGGTATCAGACTATGTAACCAAAATGAGCGCTTCATCAGAATTATGGGTAAGTGGGTTTTATATCGAAGACCTGCCGCTGATCACCGATGCTTTCTCAGTGCACGGTCTCAGTCTTTTCGAGTCTACAGATTTAGATCGTTGGGTTGCTGCAAAATTTCGAATTGAAAATTAATGACCCGTTTCGTTCATTTTAGTCAAACTGAAGAACAAGCAGATGCAGCGGTTGAAACCCTAGAAGCCAGTGGTTATGAAATTGTTCTGCACAACGACGATTACAATACATTCGATCATGTCATCGCAATGCTAGTGCGCTATTGTGAGCATACAGAAGAACAAGCTCATCAGTGTGCCCTTATTGTTCATTTCAAAGGAAAGTGTTCGGTTAAGCGAGGAGATTACGAGGATTTAAGACCGAGATGTGAAGCGCTTCTACAAGCAGGTTTAACCGCTACTATTGAAGAGGCTTAAAACTTAAAAAGCTTACCTAATCGATAGAATTTTTTATCGGTTCGGATGCTATTATTAACCACATATCCGCGAACTTCAATCAACTTGACATAAAGTGTTGTTCCTTTTGTAATAGTTCGCTTAAAGCTATCTGCGGCAATTAAATTCTCTCCGTTTCTCTCCATCATTTGAAGACTACGTGCGCTTCTGCTTTCTATTGTCGGTGAATATCGTAGTGAAAAGGTTTTACTGCCTGAATGTCCGCCAAAAGTATATTCCCCCACAATTTCATAAACGACTTCTAGGGAGTGCTCATTGCAATTTAAGCAGTCAAGGTATTTAGGTGCATACTTAAAGCGGGTCTCTGAATCTTCGATAAGTTTTTCAATTCCAGAAACATTAATTGTGGTCTCTGCATCGCTTTGAACGATAGTGATTCCTAATTCTTTTAATGGATCAGCTGATTTTGTGTTTTTTCCTGTAAAGCTTTGGGCGGTTGCTAGTGAGGATACTAACAAGGCGAAAAATAGCGCGGCTGTTTTCGTGAGTTTCATTACCGAAAATTAGTGAATATATCTATGGTGTTGGAGCAAAAACTTATATTGCTAATATGTTTTTACGACAACTATTAGGGCTCTTTTTGCTTCTTATGATGGTTTCGTGCGTTGAGCAAGATTATCAAGAAAGTGAATTAAGTAAGATTCAGACTAAATCGATTAAGGAACATCCGTATTGGAGTAGGGTTTATTCATTTAGAGATCCCGATTTGGTTCAACTAGATATCCCTGTAGAGCTATCGTTTGAGTTCGTACTTGAAGATCTTCTGTCCTTTGAAACCAACAAGCCTAACTATATTATTAAATCGAGTTTATACGCTTACCACAATAAAGAGGTAGCCTATGAGCTTAATGATGGAGACACCCTTTACTTAATGCCTGAGCGAAAGAATTTATTTCGTGTGGTTCATCCTGAAAATTCTTATCTCAAACAAACTCCTTGGAATTATGATGGGACTTTCGAAGGTGAGGCTCAGTTTTCTAAGTATCTAGAAACCGAGATGTATCACAATTGGGATATGACGAGATATCCGTTTGACGTTCAAAAGGTAACCTTGAGAATCGAATCATTACAGGACAGTTCCCTAGTTCGGATTCGTGATTCGAAAGTATTTCCACCGAATTTTTCTGGAGTTCGAAATTTGCGCAGAGGTTTTGTGATCGATACGATTTTATTCAATGAAACCTTTGAAGAAACTACTATTTATGACGAAGACCTCGGTAGGGCTGAGGTTCGTAGTATCGGAGAGTTCCATATGATGATTTCTCGCAAGAATTCATGGCTCTTTTTGAAACTATTTTCAGGAGGCCTTATCGCAATGTTTATCTCTTGGTTATCATTCTTTATTACTAAGGATGAATTTGAATCGCGAATTGAACTTTCAATAGGTTCTATTATTGCGGTAGTAGGTAATAAATACTTTGTTGACTCTGCGATTAGCAGTGAAATATTAACAGTAGCCGATGTGATGAATAATCTATTCATCTTGTTAGTGGTAATCAACACGTTTTATATCGTTTATGTACAACGAAATGGAGATGATAAGTGGTGGTTAAAGCCTGTATCAATGTTTGTGATTACGCTCATGGTCTTTGTGTTAGCAACCACAGCTACACTCTTAGTTGCTTAATATTTAGTAACTTCAAAGAACCTTAATCAATAACTTATGGAGCAGTATTCGTTCACCAAAAAGGGAATGGATCGTCTAATTCCCTTTCGATTCAAGATTAATTACTGGTTGTTGCAGAAACTAGGCTTATTTGGATTCGCTTTTTTAGCCTTTGTCTGGGGAGTTATTTGTACGCTGATTGTACTTGAGATTATGTATTGAGTGTCTTGATTTTTAACAAAATTGAGGTTGTAATTTAAAGCAATGTTTATGAATGCATTTTTAGAATGGAGGAGAAATTTTATGGTTTCAAATCCTAATCTCTCTGGTTTTATTGCCTTTTTGAAAGGTGTGATTTTGACAATTATCTTTTACGAATACTTTGCATGAGATTTTCTTTTCTCTTTTTAGTTCTTGTATTCGGATCGTGCGTAAAGGATGACAAATGTTATGATTTTGTTGCAGGTCAAACATACGAAGTGCCTTGTGATTCTCAAGAATAGGTGATGATATGAGTAAGAAGAATTTGATTGTAGTCTCTTTAATCTGTTGGGGTAATATTGGACTCTTTTACCTGCTGTATTTGTTAAAATTTGAGCCCGTTTTAGTTGGTGTACTTAGAGAGCTTACTTTGATTCCGTCATTTATAGGTGGAATCATTTGTGTTGTATTGCTAATCTATATTTTGTTCAAAGAGAAGTTGACATGAGATTAAAGGTGATTTTAGGTGTACTGTTGATGTTAATTTCTTGTGAGAAGTATCCTGAGGAGGAATGCATCTGCGATTGCCCCGCTGCAGATGAGACCTGTAATTGTCCTTGTTAAGGGATGTTTACAAGCAGATGAGGATTACCCTTGACTGCGTCTCGGGTTTTCCTTTGTGCTCCGTAGTCTAAATCAAGAAAAAACAGTCGCTGCTGCGCTGCCCCTTTTTTTATGCCCTTTTTCCTTGCACAAGCAAGCTTGCGACGGAAACAGGCATAAAAAAACTGGCACCCTAAGGATGCCAGTTTTTTCTTGATTCTTAAGTGACCTCGGCAGGATTCAAACCTGCAACCTTCTGAGCCGTAATCAGATGCGCTATTCAGTTGCGCCACGAGGCCGATTATGGGGTGCAAATATAGCCGATATTATCAAATTGCCAAAGGCTTTATCGATTTTCGACAGATTGTTTTAAACGATGTATTTATTGTTTAATCAATAGCTCTTGTAGTTACATAGTATCGGTAGGCGATCAGTAACTTCTGCGTATTTGAGGCTTTGGCTAAATCTACTCTTCTCCTGCTAAGTGAGGGTAGGAGTAATCGGTTTATCCTAGCGAGTATTTGAAAAAAATTCTTTTTCATATCCGTTGTTTCATGCTGCTTAAGATAAGGCGAAGAAAACTATCTTTGGTGCATGACGCAAATTCTTTTGTTGCTAGGAGGGTTGGCCCTACTAATTTTTGGTGGCAACGCCTTACTAAAGTCTTCGGTTTCAATTTCCCTTAAGTTGTCTATTCCTAAAATAATTGTTGGGATGACGGTGGTTTCTTTCGCTACCTCTTTACCTGAATTAGTGGTTAGCTTGAAGGCCGCACTTGCGGGTAATCCTGATTTAGCATTAGGTAATGTGGTTGGCTCTAATGCGGCTAACATTGGCTTAGTGCTTGGGGTCACACTGCTCTTTGGGTCTATGGAGGTTACCTCATCCTTTTATAGAATTGATTGGCCTGTGATGATGGTTGCCACATTGATGTTATTAGGTTTTCTGTATTTTGACGGAGTACTCTCGCGTGTAGAAGGGGGAGTTTTTGTTTTTGTAATGATTGCCTTTTTGTGGTGGCTTCTCAAAATGAAATCAGGTCCCGCTGTTGTTGATGAGCTCCCCAGTGATGACGAGATATTGTCGATGCCTATAACACTTTTCTATCTGGTTGCCGGAGGTGTAGGTCTTTGGTTAGGCTCAGAGTGGCTTGTGGAGTCGGCTGTAAGTATTGCAGAAGATTTAGGAGTGAGTGACCGTGTAATTGGAATTACAGTGGTTTCTATAGGGACTAGTATTCCAGAGCTAGCTGCTTCTATTATTGCGGTCATTAAGAAGGAGAAGGCGATTTCACTGGGCAACTTGATTGGTTCGAACATCTTTAATATCATGTCGGTATTGGGAATTACTGCGATTGTGAGCCCAATCACAGTAATTGATCAAGGGTTCATTACTAACGATTTATTCTTCATGACTTTTATTTCCTTTGTGCTTTTTCCTTTAGTATTTGCTCCGAGTAAAATGAAATTGACCTGGAAGGAAGGATTGGTACTTCTCTCCATCTATGGAGCTTTCGTGTACAAAGTGATTCTTTAATTGAATAATCAAGAGATAAAAAAAGGCCACCCATTGGGTGGCCTTTGTATTTGTGTTAAACTGAGGTTTAGACACCTGCAGATTTAACGGTTTTAATGATGATTCCTGCTACTTCATATGGGTTAGCATTCGACGCCGGACGACGATCTTCTAACCATCCTTTCCAACCGTTTTCAACAGTTGCGATTGGAATACGGATTGAAGCTCCACGGTCAGAAACTCCATAAGAGAACTCATCGATAGATTGAGTTTCGTGAAGTCCTGTAAGACGTTGGTTATTGAATGCACCATATACGTTAATGTGATCCTTAGCAACTGGACGGAAAGCCTCACAAATTTTCTCGTAAGTCTCGCGGTTTCCAGCAGTTCTAAGTGCTGTATTTGAGAAGTTAGCGTGCATACCAGAACCGTTCCAGTCCCCTTTGATTGGTTTCGGGTGAAGTTCGATGTAGTATCCGTATTTCTCAGTAATCCTATTTAATAAATAACGAGCTACCCAAATTTGATCACCAGCCTCTTTGGCTCCTTTAGCGAAAATTTGGAATTCCCATTGACCTGGCGCTACCTCTTGGTTGATACCTTCTACGTTAAGACCCGCCTCTAAACAAATGTCAAGGTGCTCTTCAACGAAGTCACGACCCCAAGTGTAACGACCACCTACTGAACAGTAGTATTGACCTTGTGGACCAGGGAAACCTCCTCTTGGGAAACCAAGCGGTAAGTCTGTTTCTGTATCCATTAAGAAATATTCTTGCTCGAAACCGAACCAGAAGTCGTTATCATCGTCATCGATGGTTGCTCTGTGGTTTGATACGTGAGCCGTACCGTCTGAGTTAAGAACTTCACACATGACTAAGAACCCGTTCAAACGATCCGGATCTGGGTAGATATTCACTGGCTTAAGAAGACAGTCAGAAGATCCACCTTCTGCTTGTAGTGTTGAGCTACCGTCAAAAGACCAGATTGGACAACTTTCTAATTTACCATCGAAGTTTGAAACTACTTTAGTCTTACTTCTCAGTTCTTGTGTTGGAGTATAACCATCAAGCCAGATATACTCAAGTTTCGCTTTGTTCATGATGTAATTGAATCGGATTTAGTTCATTAAAGCCCAAATGTAATTGAATTCTTGCCGGATTCTATTTCTTAACCTCATAGTTATCAAATAATTATAAACTTGTTAAAAAACTGCATCCATTTTGTGTAAATGTGCATTTAAGTGGGGCTCTATTTGTTAAACATTAGTTCTATTTTTGCCTCAAATACCTATTCATGAGTTCGAATTCTTCAAAACGATACGATCAGCGAGGGGTTTCTGCTACCAAAGACGAAGTTCATAAAGCGATCCAAAACATAGATAAAGGATTGTTTCCCAAGGCCTTTTGTAAAATCGTCCCTGATTATTTAACAGGGAGTGAGGACCATTGTATCGTGATGCATGCCGATGGTGCTGGAACAAAATCCTCATTGGCTTATGCTTATTGGAAAGAAACTAGGGATTTATCGGTTTGGAAAGGGATTGCTCAGGATGCTCTGGTAATGAATTTGGATGATTTGATTTGTGTAGGTGCTACAGAATCGATTTTGCTGTCTTCTACGATTGGTCGAAACAAGAATTTAATTCCAGGTGAAGTGATTGGTGCGATCATCAATGGTACTGAGGAATTAGTTCGCCAATTAGCCGATTATGGAGTTCAGATTCATACCACAGGCGGTGAAACTGCTGATGTGGGTGATTTGGTTCGAACCTTAATTGTTGATTCTACCGTGACTGCACGAATGCGAAGAGATGAGGTAATCGACAACGCAAATATTAAGCCGGGAAATGTAATTGTAGGTTTTGAATCGTATGGTCAGGCTACCTATGAAGATACATACAATGGGGGTATGGGAAGTAACGGATTGACTTCTGCTAGGCACGATGTATTCTCTAAGGCAATTGCTGAAAAATACCCTGAAACGTATGACCCATCGGTACCGAGCGACTTGGTTTACAGTGGAAGTGTCGGTCTTACTGATGTCGTAGAGGGTAGTCCTCTAGACGCGGGTAAGTTAGTGCTGTCTCCAACGAGAACCTATGCGCCGCTGATGAGGAAAATTTTTGAAACTATTGATCGCAAGAAGATTGATGGGCTAGTTCATTGCAGTGGTGGAGCCCAAACTAAGGTGCTGCATTTTGTCGATGAAATTCATGTGATAAAGGATGATCTATTTGAAATTCCTCCGCTATTTAAATTGATCCAGAAGGAATCGAACACAGACTGGAAGGAGATGTATCAAGTATTTAACTCAGGTCATCGCCTTGAAGCCTATACGGATGAGAAAACCGCAGCGGAGATGATTCGTATATCCGAGAGCTTCAATATCCGAGCTAAAGTGATCGGAAGGGTAGAGGCTTCTACCCAAAAGAAGTTGACCATAAGAAGTGAGTTTGGGCAGTTTGAATACGCCTAAATCTTAAATTCTATCTGCTCAAATAGCCTATATTTGAGTCTTGCAAAGCGCACCTATGATTGATAAATTAAATATCATTAAACAACGTTATGATGAGGTTTCTGACCTGATCATTCAACCCGACGTGATTGCTGATCAGAAGCGATATGTCAATTTAAATAAGGAATACACCAATTTGCGTCCGATCGTTGAGAAGCGACAGCAATACTTGACCTTACTAGCGAATCTTGAAGAAGCTGAGGAAATTATATCAGCTGCCGAAGATGCAGAGATGGTTGAAATGGCTAAAATGCAATTGGATGAGGCTAAATCGGCCCTCCCTCCGCTAGAAGAGGAAATAAAGTTTCTACTCATCCCGAAAGATCCTGAGGATGCGAAAGATGTAGTTATGGAAATTCGCGCCGGTACTGGAGGAGATGAGGCTAGTATATTTGCTGGTGACCTTTATCGAATGTACGCGAAGTATTGTGAGAGCAAAGGTTGGAAGACCAATGTGATTGACCTTAATGAAGGTACCGCTGGTGGTTTTAAAGAGATCCACTTTGAGGTGACAGGAAATAACGTTTATGGTACGCTAAAATTTGAGGCTGGTGTGCATCGAGTTCAACGCGTTCCGCAAACCGAGACCCAAGGAAGGGTGCACACTAGTGCCGCAACGGTTATGATTATTCCTGAGGCGGAGGATTTTGATGTTCAAATCGATCCGAAAGATGTAAGAATCGACTTCTTCTGTTCTTCAGGCCCTGGAGGGCAATCGGTGAATACCACTTATTCTGCGGTTCGATTAACCCACATACCCACGGGACTTGTTGCTCAATGTCAGGATCAAAAATCTCAGCACAAGAACAAAGAAAAGGCCTTCAAGGTATTAAGATCTCGGCTCTATGATTTAGAGCTTGCCAAGCGTCAAGAAGAAGACGCGGCTAAGCGTAATTCACAGGTGAGCTCAGGGGATCGTTCTGCAAAGATTAGAACTTACAACTATCCTCAGGGTCGTGTAACAGATCACCGAATCGGCCTCACGCTTTATGATCTTCAAAACATCATAAATGGCGATATTCAACGTATTATCGATGAGCTTCAATTAGTTGAGAACACTGAGAAATTAAAAGAGGCATCTGAGTCTTTCTAATATGAAAATTGACAGTCTAGTAGCGCAAATACAAGAGAAGCAAAGTTTTCTATGTGTCGGATTAGATACCGATCTCGAAAAGATTCCGGTACATTTAAGAGATGCTGAAGACCCTTTGTTTGAATTCAACAAAGCAATCATTGATGCGACTGCGGATTACTGCGTGGCTTACAAACCTAATCTTGCCTTTTACGAGGCCTATGGAGTTAAGGGCTGGAGATCGCTTGAAAGAACGATTGCTTATCTAAACGAAAGCTATCCGAATCATTTTACCATCGCTGATGCTAAACGCGGCGATATCGGAAATACAGCCGAGCGTTATGCTGAAGCTTTCTATAATAAGCTTGGATTCGATTCAGTTACGCTTTCTCCTTACATGGGAAGCGATGCTATTGAGCCGTTTTTGAAGCAAGAAGAAAAGTATCCCATTGTTCTTGCCTTAACCTCAAATAAAGGCGCTGAAGACTTTCAGTACCATGGAGCAGATAGTGCAACACTCTTTGAACAAGTCATTAGAACTACTCAAAATTACAGCAACTCAGAACGAGTGATGTATGTGGTGGGGGCTACTAAAGCAGACCGATTAAAGGAAATCAGAGGTTTAGCACCTGAAGCCTTTTTTCTAGTGCCTGGAGTAGGTGCTCAAGGAGGTGATCTAAAGGCAGTTTACGATAATGGTAAAAACGATTCGGTCGGATTACTTGTCAATTCTTCCCGTGGTATTATTTATGCAAGTTCTGGACAAGATTTTGCAGAGGCTGCCGCAAAATCTGCCAAAGAACTACAAGAGCAAATGAAAAGTTTGCTAGATTCATAGTCATGTTACATTACACTACCTACACCGAGGCTGATAGTGATCAGTGGGTAACCTTCGTTCATGGGGCGGGAGGTAGTTCGACGATTTGGTTTCGTCAGATTAGAGATTTTAAAAAGCATTTTAATGTTCTTCTACTAGATCTCAGAGGTCATGGTAATTCGAAATCGACCCTAGTTAAGGCCTTACAACGTTATACCTTTGATTCTGTCACTGATGATATTATTGAAGTTTTAGATCATTTAGGTATTCAAAAATCGCACTTTATAGGGATTTCATTAGGGACCATTCTTATACGAAATATCGAGGATCGATACCCAAATCGCATACACGCGATGGTCTTAGGTGGTGCCATTGTAAAATTGGATTTTAGATCTCAATTACTGATGAAGCTAGGGAATTGGTTTAAATCGATGATTCCTTATCTGTGGTTGTATCGATTCTTTGCCTTTATCATTATGCCCAATAAAAATCACAAAGAGTCTAGAAACCTTTTTGTTCGAGAGGCCAAGAAGTTATATCAGAAGGAATTCTTGAGATGGTTTAAACTAACGGCAGATCTCAACCCACTTCTACGTTTTTATCGCGAAACTCGTTCTATGGTGCCAACCCTCTATTTAATGGGTGAAGAGGATTATTTATTCCTCCCTCCGATAAGAGAATTAGTAGGTGCTAACCCATTAGCCGATCTTTTCGTAGTTGAAAAATGTGGTCATGTTGTCAATGTTGAAAGACCACAGACTTTTAACGAAAAGGCACTCGAGTTTTTAAAAGGACTTTCTAGTTAATAAGGCTACTCCACCTTTTGTGATTCATTGAAAGATACCGTTGGTATTTTCTTAGTTCGTCTAGAATTGTTTTGGTGTAATCACTAGGTAGGCTAGAGTCATATTCTAATCCTTTTAGGTAATACTGCAGATTTCTAACTAAAATCAAGGCAAACTGAACAATTTTACCTTGCCCATGAAAACTTAGGTCTTTTGAAAGTGCATGGTGTATACTAGATTTCAACAGAATACTATCACTAATTAAATGATTCGAAAGCTCTAAACTAAATGACTTTAGTTGAGGTTGGCACGCAGAAGCCTGACTCACTTTTTCGGTGAGATCGCAAATCGTTAGGGTTCGCTGATATAAGGTTCTCGATGCTAACATGCCCTACGAAATTACTTCACTCTTTGGGGTAACGGATATATATTATAAGGTGATATTGTATAATAACTAATATAAATAAGGTATTTTAGTTAAATAATTTTGTTTTATAAACTATGGATCGATTAGATAAAATTGATTGGCAGATTTTGAAACAGCTTCAGCAAAATGCGAAGACTCCACAGTCTGCAATCGCAAAGGTGGTGGGTCTCAGTGCTCCTGCAATAGCAGACCGAATTAGACGTTTAGAAGATCGAGGTATTATTCAAGGTTATCAACTCGCTATCGACTCTGAGCCTCTCGGTTATCAATTACATGCCATCATTCACCTTCGTGCCTTTGTGGGAATGCTTAAGCCATTTCTTGAAAAAGTCAAATCTTTAAAAGAGGTGCGCAATTGTTATCGAGTAACCGGGAATGAGAATATCATCATGGAGGTTGTATTGCGTGACCAAAGGCACCTAGAAAAGCTAATTGATTTATTAATTTCGTACGGTGAAACTAGAACACATATTGTTCTATCTCAAGTGATTAAAAATGCTCCGATACAGCGTCCACATTTTAACTAATCTGTTATTGCTGACCCTTTGGTTATCGATAGTTTCTTGTCAGGAAAAGCGATATCATGCTGAGATAGCTCGTGTTAACCTAGATACCGTGCCTAAGCACCTAAAAACTGTTTATGAATGGCAACAAGACAAGAATGAATATTTCTTCGATCCCAATACTTCACCGCTTCGACCAAAAGAAAAGAAAAGGTTTGACGGATTAGAGTTCTTTACACCAACCGATGAATATCAGGTGAAGGCTCTTTTTCGAGAGGTGTTAAAAAAGGATACCATTCCATTGAAAACCACCACTGGTTCAGTAACTAATGAAATCGTATATGGTAATTTGTATTTTGAGTTAAATGATCTTAATCATGTTTTACCGGTTTATCGTGAAGTTGATGCCTCAGACGATTATGTCTTTTTACCATTTACGGATGTAACGAATGGCGATCTTACCTACGGAGGAGGGCGTTATATTGATCTTACCTACCCCTTAAAGGATTCTGTTTTGATTGATTTTAATAAGGCCTACAATCCTTACTGTGCTTACAACCCGAAATACTCCTGTCCGTTAGTACCTAGTGCCAATCACCTGGATATCTCGGTTCTTGCTGGAGAGAAAAGTTTCGATCTTTTCAAGAAATAAAAAAGGAGGCTTTTTGGGCCTCCTTTTTTTCTGCTGTTTCGTTTAGTTAAAAGCTGTAAATGGCAGCTAAGACGAATGAAGACAGGCTATCTGTACTTCCGCTTTCGTTTGCGTAGAAGGCTTCAGAACCTTTATCTAATCTAAATTCTGGTTTGAATGTGAAGTTTCCACTTGAGTAACTTCCAGTTAAAGTTAGCGATGTGTTATCGAGCTCCCCGTCTCCGAGAATTCCTGCACCGTTATCTTGAAATAGTTCGCCGCGCAATCCTAAAGAGAAAGAATCAGATAGTCCAATCTGTGGATAGAGGGCAACACCTGAAAATTCAGCGCCGTCTGCTAATGATGCCTTTGAAGCGTTAATACCTAGGTAGAATCCTTCAGATAGATCGAACCCTCCGGTGTAGTCAATCTGTGTATAATCCTCTCCTGTGAGAAGGTTCAGGTATTGACCGTATAAGCCAAGTTGAGCTCCGAACATATACTTGTCAAACGCGTCTCCATTACCGGCACTATCAAAATTACCTTCGGTATAGTCGGTTTGATTCATCACTCCAAGCATTAATGAAATATCATCACTGAGTGCTGCATCTAGTTTAAGACCCGTATGCGAGAAGGGGCCGTAAGAGAATAAATAAGAAGTAGAGTAGTTAAAATTAGCAGCTGGTGAAATTACTTCGTAGCCTAAGAAGGTGTTGAAGTTACCAAAGGTCAAGGTTACACTTTCGCTTAGATTGTAATATACATAGAGCTGATTGACCATGTTTGAGGATCCAAAAGAATTGAAAACGGCTTCGGTACCTCTAGGACCCATGACTAAATCCGCTACAAATCCGTGATCTTCTCCTTCATAAGCGAAAATGAGGTTGGCCATTCCCAATGAGAATCCGGGTAGATTAGCAAACGAGGTCCCTGGTGCATATTCGCTACTTCTGAAGTAGGTATCAACGGTTCCTGAAAGTGAGAAGGTTGGTTCAGTTTCTTGAGCTACAGCAATACCTAGTGTAGCCATAGCAAGGATTGTGAAAAGTTTTTTCATGGTGTTCGAGTTTTGATGATGATTATTGTAAAAAAAATAAGGGGCGCTCGTTGTCCTGCGCCCCTTACTATTAATGTTGGTTGAGTCTGAAATCTGGATAAGCGTCCATTCCGTGCTCGTGAATATCGAGCCCTTCGATTTCTTCTTCGCGAGTTACACGAAGTCCCATTGTTTTCTTTAAGCTGAAGAGAATGATAAAGGCAGTTACGCTACAGAAAGCTGCAACAGCACCTACTCCAGCCAATTGCACTAGAAATTGATCCATTGAAGCCTTTGCTCCAAATAAACCTACCGCTAGCGTTCCCCACATACCAGTTACCAGGTGAACAGCAATAGCACCTACTGGGTCATCTAATAATAATTTATCGAGAAGCGTTACAGCAATTACGATAAGGACACCTCCGATTGCACCGACTATAACGGCCTCATTTGGTGACATTTGATCAGCACCTGCTGTGATACTTACTAGTCCCCCAAGAATTCCATTTAAGAACATAGTTAAATCAAAGTTCTTAAATCTGAATAATGAGAATACAAAGGCTGACATACCACCTGCTGCTGCAGCAAGAGAGGTCGTCACTAGTGTAAGTGAAGTGAGTTCTGGGTCTGCCGAAAGCACTGATCCACCGTTAAATCCAAACCATCCTAACCATAAGATAAGTACCCCTGCAGTAGTGAATGGAAGGCTGTGCCCTAGGATTGCATTGGCTTTACCATCTTCTGTATATTTTCCGATTCGTGGGCCTAATAAGTATACTGCGATAAGTGCGGCCCATCCACCTACTGAGTGAACGATTGTAGATCCAGCAAAGTCGTAGAACCCTTCAGCTTCACCATAGTTTAGGCTAGATAGGAATCCGCCACCCCATTGCCAAGATCCCACAATAGGATATACGAGACCTACATAGACAAGGGTGAAGACGAAAAAAGATTGAAGCTTCACACGCTCAGCTACTGCTCCCGACACAATGGTGGCTGCAGTTGCGGCAAACATTCCCTGGAATAAGAAATCAGTCCACCAAGTGTATCCTCCACAAGCGTAATCTGGAGTCATTCCTCCTTCAGGTGCAGCAATCCCGAATCCTGCGAATTTGAAAAATCCAAAATCACCGTCTTCAAATCCAGGATACATTAAGTTAAATCCTCCTATATAGTAGAGGAGTAAACCAGCGGTAATGATAAAAATGTTTTTAAATAATATGTTAACGGTGTTTTTCTGACGTGTAAGTCCGATTTCGAGGAATGAGAATCCAAGGTGCATGAAGAAGACAAGCCCCGTACAAATCATCATCCAGATGTTGTTAGCAGTAAATAAAGCAGTTTCCATGGTTTTCGTTTTTTGATTGATGATTAGTTGATTCCTTCGTATCCGTTTTCTCCGGTTCTAATTCGATAAGCCTCTTCAACAGGGCAAATAAAGATTTTTCCATCTCCTACATTTCCTGTTTTTGCCGCCTCTAGGATTGTTTTGACTGTTGTTTCAACAAATTCGTCAGAAACCACGATAGAAAGGTATCTACGTTGAATATCTGAAGTTGAGTAAACCACGCCTCGGTAAACGTGTCCTTGTTTTTCGTTACCCACACCGGTAACATCCCAATAACTAAAGAATACTACACCAACATCGTGTAATGCTTTTTTCACCTCATCAAACTTTGATTTGCGAATGATTGCTTCAATTTTTTTCATGGTTTTTTCGATTTTGTTGCGGTAAATGTATCAAAATGGATAAAACACAATAAAAAATTCAGTGTTTTATTGAAATCTTTTCACATATTTCAAATATCTTACTTTTAATAGTGTGATATTCGAAATAGGTCGAACTATAAATTGTTAGAATCGTAAAAAATGAAGAAATGCTTATCGAATGATTCGATAGCCGATGACCAAAAATAGGATTCCGAAGAGGAGACTGCTTAAGGTATATAAGGTGTATGGTAAGTATAGCTCCCGTTCTAAAAGAGATAGCCCTTCTTTTGAAAAAGTGCTAAAAGTGGTAAAACCTCCACATAGGCCGGTAAGTAAAAAGAGCTGGAGTTGTCCTTGATCAGATTTATTGAGCAGGCCACTGAATAAACCGAGTAATAAGCAGCCGATAAGATTGGCGGTAAAGGTACCCCATTGAAAATGAGCCCCGTCTTTATTGAATGCTATAGAAAGTTGGTAGCGCAGCATACTGCCGATTCCACCACCGAGAAAAACCCAAAGAAATGGGAGTAGCGTTTTCATCTCAAGGCGTATTTTAGGCCTGTAAGTAACGCGATAAATACGATAAAGGCAACAAGCACCCAGAGTGATCCCTTGAATTGTTTGGTATGTATAGCCTTGTCTTTACGGTAGGAGATCGCTACAATACTTACGAACCCCACAAAGAAAAGTGCTGCAAAAATAAGTTGGCCAGTACTAAACATTAAATTACCTCATATCTCCATCCGTAAGGATCTTCAGCACGTCCTAACTGAATGTCTGTTAATGCCTTTTTAAGCAGTGGGGCGTAAGGGTTTTCTACCTCATCAATACTGTATTGGATGCCTTGGTACCCAAAACTATTGATCTCACTCACTACGGCAGCAGTTCCTACACCGAATAACTCTTTTAATTCGCCCGTTTCAAAACCTTTAATAAGCTCAGCAACAGCTATCGATCGCTCTTCGACTTCGATGCCTAGGTCTTTACACAAGGTGAGCATGCTCTTGCGGGTTATACCGTCAAGGATTGTATCCGAAGTAGGGCTGGTGAATAGTTTATCGCCTAGACGAACAAAGATATTCATGGTGCCCGCTTCTTCGATATAACTATGGGTATTAGCGTCAGTCCATACGACTTGTTGATAGCCTTCTGCCTTAGCGAGTTCGGTCGGATAGAATTGACCTGCATAATTTCCTGCTGCTTTTGCGTATCCAAATCCGCCTGGAGCAGCTCTAGAAAAACGCTCCTCAATTTTGACCGCAATGGCACTTGAGAAATAGGCAGATACCGGTGAACAAATAATCGCAAATCGATATTCCAAAGCAGGATTCGCCTTGATTGCAGCCTCGGTGGCGAATACATAAGGTCTTATATAAAGTGAGCTTCCTTCATCGGTAGGAATCCATGCCTTTTCTAATTTGATGAGTTCATTGAGACTTTCTAAAAAGGCCTTTTCATCGATTTGTGGAATACACATACGCTCACACGAACGATTAAATCGTTTGATATTTTCAGTAGGTCTAAACAGGTAAGCTTTACCATCTTTTCCTTTATAAGCCTTCATTCCTTCAAATAGTGCTTGACCGTAGTGGAAAACACTAGCCGAAGGCTCTAAGGTAAAAGGAGCATAAGGTTTGATGGTGTGAGATGACCACTTTCCATCTTTAAAATCAGAGATCACCATGTGGTCGGTAAATTGAGTGCCGAAACCAAGATTGGTTAGGTTAAGATTCTCTAGTTTAGATTGAGCAACTTTTTCTATTTCCATCTTAATGCATACTTACCTTACAAAAGTAGTATTTCTTAGATTACTTTTACAGTATGAAACGAAAGGTGATTCGAACAGGGGATGGCAGTAATACACTTGAAATTACTGACCTTAATGAGACCTATCATTCAAGACATGGAGCCCTTGTCGAAGCCAAACATGTTTTTATTGAAGCAGGCTTAAACCACTGGTTATCACAAAACCCCACCGCTCAGACGCTATCTATTTTCGAAATGGGCTTAGGTACGGGGATGAATGCCCTACTCACCTTCGATTATTTAGAACATTCATCGGTTCGACTTTCTTATTTAGGCCTCGAGGCTTTTCCTCTAAAATCGAAAGAATGGTTAGCCATGAATGCTGAAGGGTGGGGAAATTACCATCAGTACTTAAAATTACACGAGGCTGAATGGAATAAACAGATTGAATTGGCGCCAAATAAAACCATTTGTAAGGTAGACCAAACCTTTGAGTCCTTTGATTCTGATTCGAACTTTGATCTTATATATTACGATGCATTTGGGGCAAGAGCTCAACCTGAATTATGGGAAGCTCGATGGTTTGAAAAATGTGCCAAAATGTTGAACGAGGGAGGGGTGTTTGTTACCTACGCTGCTAAAGGGAGTGTAAGACGGGCACTTGAAGCTGCTAATTTATGGGTAGAGCGTTTACCTGGCCCTCCGGGTAAAAGGGAGATGTTACGAGCAACAAAAACAACACGATCATGAGTAAAACCGTCTTAGTTACTGGAGCGACCGGCTTAGTTGGAACTGCTTTGCTGCAGTATTTAGAAACTTCTGATCAGTGGCAATGTCGGTATCTAACTAGAAGGAAAAATGCCAAGACTCTTCATGGTGCAGATGCGTTTTACTGGGACCCAAATCAGTTCGAAGTTCAGGATGGAGCCTTAGAGGGTGTCGACGCTATTGTTAATCTTGCAGGAGCCACGGTGGCCAATCGTTGGAGTAAGGGTTACAAAGCTGAAATTTTGTCGAGTCGTGTGAACGGATTAAAAACCTTGAATCGCGCACTTTCTAACTCAGAACATTCAGTAAAACAGTTAGTTTCTGCCTCGGCTATCGGTTTTTACAAAAGTGATTTTGAGAATAGTTATACCGAAGTGAGCACCCAATCAGATCCTGGGTTTTTAAGTGAGGTGGTGCAGCTATGGGAAGCTGAAGCAGATTGTTTTGAATCATTAAATATCTCAGTAAGTAAATTACGATTTGGTATTGTGTTTTCGACCCGTGGTGGTGCGCTGCCTAAACTTATGCAACCTACTTCAATAGGTTTAGGGGCTGCTCTGGGAGCCGGAGAGCAGTGGCAGTCTTGGATTCATATTGAAGATCTCGTTCGAGCAATAATTCATAGTTTAGACTCAAAGAATGAGGGGGTATACAATGTGGTTTCTCCCTATCCAGAAAAAGCAATCGAAATAGCTGAACGATTAGCAAGGGTGATGAAACGTCCGTTTTGGCTAAAGCGATCTCCTGAATTTATGATTAAACTGCTGTTGGGGGAGATGTCTGAAATGGTACTTCAGTCACAAAAAGTAGTCCCTGAAAGATTACTTGACGAAGGCTTTGAATTCTATTATCCCAACTTGACTGAGGCTTTGACCGATTTAATTCAGACAAGAAAGTGACATTTTGGCACAGAAGCCTACTCTGGCAATACTTTTGTCTTTAGTTCAGAAATTAATTTTCACATCAAATGAGTAAGTCGAAAAACAGTGAAAAGAATCCCATCGATTCAACAGATAATCATGAAATTGAATCTAACGAAGTAGAACAAACTTCTGAAGAGGAAACTGCGAAACAGGAAAGCACAGAGCCTACTATTGAGGAGCAATTAGCGCAAGAAAAGGATAAGTTTCTCCGATTGTTTGCCGAGTTTGAGAATTATAAAAAACGTACGACGAAGGAACGAATCGACCTGTTTAAGACGGCTGGTCGTGAAGTAATTACTGCTTTATTACCTGTTCTTGATGACTTCGATCGCGCCTTACCAGAAATTAAAAAATCTGCAGATGCAGATACGGTAAAGGGTATTGAACTCATTCAAAATAAGTTTAAAGAGGTTCTTAAGTCGAAGGGTCTCAGTGAAATAAGTATTGAGGCCGGAGCTGATTTTGATTCTGAGGTACATGATGCAATCACCCAAAT
This sequence comes from Flavobacteriaceae bacterium, assembly GCA_018623195.1. GTDB lineage: Bacteria > Bacteroidota > Bacteroidia > Flavobacteriales > Flavobacteriaceae > UBA3478. The sequence continues at coordinate 19,729 of JAAZVY010000013.1, forward strand.
TCCGGCTCCAGAAGAAAAACTAAAAGGAAAAATAATCGATACTGTCGAAAAGGGATATACCCTTGGAGATCAAATAATTAGACACCCTAAAGTGGTTGTAGGTCAATAATCAATGAAAGAAGATTTTTACGAAATATTAGGGGTCTCAAAATCTGCCACTGAGGCAGAAATTAAGAAGGCCTACCGAAAAAAGGCAATTCAGTTTCACCCAGATAAAAATCCGGGTGATACCGCTGCAGAAGAAAACTTTAAAAAGGCTGCAGAGGCCTATGAGGTTTTGGGTGACCCTGAAAAGCGAAGACAATACGATCAATTCGGGCACGCAGCATTTGAAAACGGAGGTGCTGGAGGCGGTATGAATATGGATGATATCTTCAGTCAATTTGGAGATATTTTTGGCAGTGCTTTCGGTGGCGGATTTGGCGGATTTGGTGGATTCGGTGGAGGCGGAGCACGCCGTGTTAAAGGAACAAACCTTCGAATTCAGCTCAAATTGAATTTAGAGGAGATCGCAGAAGGGGTCGAGAAAAAGGTCAAAGTAAAGCGAAAGGTTCAAGCAGAAGGAGTTACTTATAAATCGTGTTCAACTTGTAATGGAACCGGTCAGGTTACTAAGATTCAGAACACTATATTGGGTCGAATGCAGACCGCAGCTCCTTGTGGTACTTGTCAAGGTTCGGGTCAATTGTTAGATCAAAAGCCAGCAGGGTCTGATGCTCAAGGCTTAGTAGTGAAAGAAGAAACGGTTTCGATCCAAATTCCTGGCGGAGTTGAAGATGGGATGCAGTTAAAGGTGTCAGGCAAGGGTAATGATGCTCCGGGTAACGGAATTGCAGGAGATTTAATTGTTTCGATCAAGGAGGAGTCACATCCTACTTTGAAAAGAGAAGGTGAAAATCTTCATTTTGATCTCAGAATTAGTTTTTCTGATGCCGTTTTAGGCGCTTCTAAAGAGATTGATACCGTGTCTGGAAAGGTGCGAATCAAAATCGATAAGGGTACTCAATCAGGAAAAGTCCTTAGACTCAGAGGTAAAGGAATTAAGAGTTTGAACGGATACGGAAGAGGTGATCTACTCGTACATGTGTTAGTATGGACCCCTCAAAAATTAACTTCTGAACAAGAAGCGCAATTTGAAAAATGGTCCTCTGACAAGAATTTTTCTCCAGACCCCCAAAAAGATGATAAATCAACTTTCGATCGCATCCGAGATATGTTTTCTTGATGAAAAAGACGAGGTTCCGAAATAAGTACTATATTAGCCTCTAGTATTGGGAAACCAATATTATTTTCTTTTTCATAGCAATTTTTCCCATCCTTAGACTTCGTTTTAAGGGTGGGTTTTGTTTTTTATGCCTTTTCAAAGTCTTACCTTTATTCTCAATGGCAAGAATACTAATCATCGAAGACGAAGAAAGCATTAGACGCGTGCTTTCAAAGATCTTGGTTCAATCTGATCCGAGTCATGAGATTATTGAAGCCAAGGATGGTTTAGAAGGGATTCAAATCATCGATCAAGACGATACGATTGATTTGGTTTTCTGTGATATTAAAATGCCAAAAAAAGACGGGACCGAAGTCTTACAGGCTATTGGTGATCGCACTGAGGAATTACCCGTGATTATGATATCGGGGCACGGTGATCTTGAAACTGCAGTGGAGTGCATGCGCTTAGGAGCATTCGATTATCTATCTAAGCCACCTGATTTAAATCGCTTATTGACTACGGCAAAAAATGGCCTCGAACGAAAGAAAATTAAGGCAGAAAACAAGCGTCTAAAAAAGCGACTCATTAAATCAGATCAAATGATTGGCGATAGCGTGGCGTTAAATGCTATTCGTTCGATGATTGATAAGGTGTCAGATACCTCTGCACGAGTTTTAATTACAGGACCGAATGGTTCTGGGAAAGAGTTAGTCGCAAAGGCGCTTCACCAGAATAGCTCAAGGTCAAGTTCTTCCTTTGTTGAGGTGAATTGTGCCGCTATACCGTCTGAACTTATCGAAAGTGAGCTCTTTGGTCATGTCAAAGGTGCTTTTACCTCGGCACATAAGGATCGTGCTGGTAAATTTGAAATTGCTCACGGAGGTACGCTGTTTCTAGATGAGATAGGCGATATGTCTTTGTCTGCTCAAGCAAAAGTCCTAAGAGCTCTTCAAGAGTCACAAATTGTTAGAGTCGGTGCCGAAAAGCCCATAAAAGTTGATGTTCGTGTGGTTGCGGCTACCAATAAAGATCTTCGTCATGAGATTGAAGAAGGTCGTTTTCGAGAAGATTTATATCATCGACTAAGTGTTATTCTTATCGAAGTACCAGCACTAGATCGTCGTAAAGAGGATATTCCTCAACTAATCGACTATTTTTCAGCGCAAATTGCAGAGCAGATGGGGGTCGTGAATAAACCTATTGATAAAGATGCGTTAAAGGCGTTAGTTTCTAGGTCTTATCCTGGAAATATTCGTGAACTTCGCAACATTGTAGAACGATTAATGATTTTGTCTGAGGATAAAATCACTTTAGAACTTGTTAGATCATTCGCCTTATGAGATTTTATTTTGCTTTTATTCTTTTGGTTTCCTTCCAAATTTCAATGGCTCAGACATCTGAGATAAATCAGAAGGAAGATGCAGCAACTATTAAGCAGATTTTTGAAACGGCCCTTACGAGCGGTAAGGCGCACGATTGGTTGCGATTTCTTTCTTTGCAGATAGGCGGTAGACTGTCGGGATCGGTTGAGGCTGAACAAGCGGTGGAGTATACCAAAACAGAATTAGAAGCTTTAGGTTTAGATCGTGTTTATTTACAACCGGTAATGGTACCGAAGTGGGTTCGTGGAGCTCCTGAATTTGCTTACATTGAAACGACTCCTGGGGTAACTACTACGGTTCCTATTACAGCTCTTGGCGGATCTATAGCTACTTCAAGTATGGGTTTAAAGGCTGGAGTGGTTGAGGTAAAATCACTGGATGAATTAGAGCAGTTAGGTCGTGCTAATATTGAAGGTAAAATCGTCTTTTATAATCGTCCGATGGAGCCAACCCTGATTAATACATTTGCTGCCTATGGAGGATGTGTGGATCAGCGCTACTCTGGAGCTGAAGCTGCCGCAAAATTTGGAGCTGTTGGGGTAATTGTTCGCTCAATGAACTTACGTTTAGATGATTTTCCTCATACTGGAGCAATGAGTTATGGAGACTTGCCTTTAGATCAGCGTATTCCGGCTGCAGCGATCAGCACGAAAGGAGCCGATTTATTGTCTGCAACGCTTTCGCTGAACCAACAAACTCAATTCTATTTTAAACAAAATAGTAGAAACTTTCCTGATGTGAAGTCGTATAATGTTATCGGTGAGATTAAAGGAAGTCTTTATCCTGATGAAATTATGGTTGTCGGTGGACATTTAGATTCTTGGGATTTAGGAGATGGTTCTCATGATGACGGAGCGGGAGTAGTTCAATCGATGGATGTTTTATCCCTTTTAAAACAGATTGGCTATCGTCCGAAACGCACCATTCGTGTGGTTCTGTTTATGAATGAAGAGAATGGATTAAGAGGAGGGAATGAATACGCTAGAGTAGCACTAGCTGAAGGCGAGAAGCATGTGTTTGCCCTAGAAAGTGATAGTGGAGGTTTTACGCCTAGAGGTTTTTCTTTTGATACCGATAAAGAGACTTTTGAGCAGATTAAATCTTGGTCAAATTACTTTTATCCTTATCTCTCTGATCGATTTGAATTAGGAGGTAGTGGTGCGGATATTGGCCCGCTTAAACCTCAAGGGTTAATTCTGGCAGGTTTAAAACCTGACTCTCAGCGTTATTTTGATCACCACCACTCAGATAACGATCGTTTTGAACATGTTAACAAAAGAGAATTAGAACTAGGGGCTGCTGCAATGACAGCGCTTATCTATCTGATGGATAATTATTTGCCTCAAACGAATTAATACAACTTACTTAAAAATTAAAATTATGCAGGAGGGTATTTACGCTCGATTTACTACATCAAAAGGACAAATTCTTGTTCAGCTTACTCATGATAAAACCCCAGGAACGGTCGGGAATTTTGTGGCACTAGCCGAAGGTAATCTTGAAAATTCAGCAAAACCACAGGGTACACCTTATTACGATGGTTTAAAATTTCATAGAGTGATCGCTGATTTTATGATTCAAGGTGGATGTCCGTTAGGAACAGGTACGGGTGACCCAGGATATAAATTTGACGACGAGTTCGTGTCTGACCTAAAGCATGATGGTCCTGGTGTACTTTCTATGGCGAATGCTGGTCCTGGAACCAATGGAAGTCAGTTTTTTATTACACACACTGCAACTCCTTGGCTAGATGGAAAACATACGGTTTTCGGTAAGGTAGTTGAAGGGCAGGATGTGGTAGATGCGATTGCTCAAGATGATGTCATTGAAACCTTAGCTATTGAACGAGTAGGAGATGCTGCACAGAATTGGAATGCCGTAGAGGCTTTTCGTGTTTTTGAAAATGCTCGAGCGAAGCGTGAGGAAGAAGCTAAAAAAGCGGCTCAAGAAGCACTCGATAAACTTGCTGCTGGTTTTGATCAAACAGATTCTGGACTTCGATACAAGATTATTCAAAAGGGTTCAGGCGCTCAAGCCGAAAAAGGAAAGAGTGTTTCAGTTCATTATGAAGGAAGCCTTGACAACGGTCAAGTATTTGACTCTTCTTACCGCCGTAAAGACCCGATTACTTTTACTTTAGGAATCGGTCAAGTAATACAAGGATGGGATGAAGGTATCGCGCTCTTAAAAGAAGGAGATAAAGCGCGTTTTGTAATTCCATCTTATCTAGGCTATGGAGAGCGTGGTGCGGGAGGAGTAATTCCACCAAATGCTACCCTAGTTTTTGATGTAGAATTGGTAAAAGTAGGATAATGATCACCGAGCAGTATCCAATAGGACCCTTTCAATTGCCTGCGGTAATAAGTGAAGAGGATATCCTCGTGGCTACTGAACAGTTGGAGCAATTTCCAAGCAAGCTGAACGACTTAGTTGCGAACTGGGATGATTTACAGTTGGATACTCCCTATCGTGAAGGATCTTGGACGGCAAGACAACTTATTCATCATATCGCCGATAGTCACGCTCACAGTTTTATTAGATATAAGTGGGCCTTATCCGAGCAAACCCCTCTTATCAAGGCCTATGACCAGGATGGTTGGGCTTCACTCAGTGATGCGAAGATGCCTATCGAGAGTTCGTTGAACCTCATTCAAGCAGTCCACAGCAAGCTTGTCTTTATTATCAGAAGCCTAAGTACCTCTGATTTAGAAAAGGCTTTCATACATCCAGAAAATAATAAGGAGCGTAATCTCAAAGAGAATACGCTCCTATATGCTTGGCACAGTGGCCACCATTACGCTCACTTAGAAAACCTAGCGAAACGCAAGGGTTGGTAATCTTACATTGAGTCACCGAAGAATAAAGCATTCATCAATAAGCGATTGCTGCCGTACCAGAATGCTCTAAAATTCGTGTTATCGGTGAATCCGATCACTTTTCCACGTCCTATCGATTTTATAGAAAGCGCTGAACTGCCTTTCAATGCTTCTAAATTCTCTTCAGAAATATAACCACTAAGTAGCGGCGATTGTGTATAGGTTAATGGATTTTCAAAACTATTTGATCGGGGTTCGATAAAGAGATTAGTGTTTCTAAATAATGCAATTTTATCGGTAGTATATCCGAAATTGATGGGATGTGATCGATCAATACTCGCTTCAAAGATTGCCCCACCGGTTACCTGTGCTCCGTAGAAGTTTCTGGACTGATCAAACTTCAAGTTTTTAGCGGCTGCTACTTTTGCTTGCCGTGTATTAAAACTTAAGAGTTCATTGGAGTTCAACCAGTTTAATGCATTTCTATATCCGATAAGTGTTCCGCCCTCACGCACCCATTGCTTAAGTTTTGACGCTGCAGCTTCGTTTAGCGGGTTAGGGCCATAACCAAGGCTAGGAATGATAATATCGGTATAACGATCTAAGTTTACCGAAGAAACTCTTGACGCCTCAAGTTTGGTTACTTTGATATTGTAACGCTGATCGAATAGGTGCCAGATTTCTCCAGCATCATAGGAACTTATTCCTGTACCCACTAATAGTGCTACAGAAATAGGTTTAACGGCATCAAAATTATTACTTCCAAAGTCAATCCCTTCTGTTAGACCGGTTGAAGCTGAATGAACTTCGAGTGGATGCTTCGATGCAAAATCTGAAAGCATGGCATAAATCTCATCTGATCTATTTTCTTGATTTTGCAATGGGATCATTAAGGTTCCATAATCATACGATCTTCCCGCAAGTCTGAAAGGCGTCATCGCTACCTTTACTCGAATGCCTTTTTGAGTGAGGGCATGAAGCAATTTTGGTGCATAGTAGTCGTGCCATTCGAAAAGGTACGCGTAATTACTTTTTTCTTCAACGCTCCCTGTTGGCATTTCAATTGCAGATACAGGAGTCATATTGACGGATGGTTTTTTCAATACTTTTTCGCTAGATACACCGAATGCGTGCGGAAATGTCCAGGCTGAAATGTCATAGAATAAACTATCTGTAAAAGTGGTTCTCTCCTCGAAAATAGCGTCAACCAGTCTTGGATTTCTTTGATTCAGTGGAACAAAATAGCTTTTGCCTGAACTGAATTCTTTTTTTTCACTGCGATAATCTTCTTCTAGTGCCATTACGTTAATACCGTGGCGTTTTAACACCTCGGTTAGATGCCACGCACTACCCGCATCTTTAGAAGTTCCAAATACATAACCACTCGTTTTGTGAGCAGCAGCTTCTTTTCTTAAGGTAGTATAGTAGTCTTTCTGGTACTCCATCAATTTAGATTTCAATCCATTGGCTGCTTCAAGAGTAGAAAGGGCAGTGGTGAATTGATTTTTGATAGTAAAGGGAAAGGTTAAAAGTCCATTTTCACTTTCTTGTCCATGGCCTCGAGAACTTCCTTGTTCGAATAAAATTCCTATGGTTCCATTCAAATCAGGAAAGGTAGAACCCTTTCCATAGTAATAATCATCGTAGTTCTCTTCAGAGTAATAGAGTGAACCAATCTTATCGAGTGCTTTGGCATGATAAGATCCGATCATTTTGGTTAGCTCCTGGTTGATCTTTGGTGTGAGCGGATGCACACGGGTAGGCTCACCGGGTTGAAAGAAGAAAGTCGAATTGGTTCCCATCTCGTGGTGGTCGGTAAGCACATTGGGTAACCATTGATGATAGGTTGCTATTCTTGCTCTACTTTCAGGTAATTGAACCGGAAGCCAGTCCCTGTTAAGGTCAAACCAATAGTGGTTGGTTCTTCCTCCTGGCCAAACCTCACGATATTCTCTATCATTTGGGTCGTAGTTTAATTGATGAGCTCTGTGAACATTTGCCCAGTAAGCAAATCGCTGTAATCCGTCAGGGTTAAAACTTGGATCGAAAAGAATGACCGTATTTTCTAAATCTGCTAATACCTCATTCGATGCAGCCAGATGGTAGGCATAGGCTAGTGCGGCGTTAGACCCACTCGGCTCGTTTCCGTGAATGGAAAATCCTTGATAGATCACTACCGGCATATCCTCTTTGGGTTCAATCTCTCCGTTAACTAATTTCTTTCGATCCGCTACAATTTGATCAATTCGTTCGTGATTTCTCGGCGAAGTCACCGTAAGAAGAAGTAGGGGTCTACCTTCGAAGGTTTCACCTCTATTTTCGAGCGAAATACGATCACTTGCTTCAGAAAGAACTTGCAAGTATTGAATCAGTTTATCATGGGTGATGTGCCATTCACCTACCTCGTGACCGATAACCGATTGCGGAGTAGGAATATTCGAATTATAGGTATGGTTTTTAGGTAGATAATAATTGAGGTCTACTGTATCTGAACCTACTTGACTAAAGGCGAAAAGGGGTAGGCACAGCACGAGAATACTGCGAAAAAGATGGTTTCTCATTGTCTTATAATTAGCGGTTAAATGTCTTCGAAACTGATGTCGGTAAAAGAAGAACTGTCATTCTTTTCTTCCTCAGCCGAAGCATCATCGGTTTCGTTTTGGAAATTAGATTCCTTTTGATAATCTGAACGGTGTCTTTCAGAAATGACTTCTTCTCCTTTTTGGTCAATGATAAAGGACATCATTTCATCGAGCGTTTCTTTGAAAGATTCAAAATCTTCCTTGTATAAATAGATCTTGTGTTTCTTGTAATGAAAACTTCCATCAGGATTGGTGAACTTCTTACTTTCTGTAAGAGTTAAGTAATAATCACCTGCTTTTGTGGCGCGAACATCAAAGAAATAAGTACGTCTGCCTGCTCGCACTACCTTCGAAAAGATCTCTTCTTGTTCTGTATTCACCTTATTTTCCATGAAATAGTTTAATTATGTCTATCTCAAATTTGGAAAAAAAAAGAATGTTGGGCAACTTTTTTAACCGTTGAGTTGTTCTTGATAGAGGTCTTGGTAAAACCCTGGAGCAGAAATCAATTCATTATGAGTTCCTTCCTGTACAATTTGTCCCTCTTCTAAAACGAGTATACGGTCAGCGTGCTTTACGGTAGCCATTCGGTGACTGACAATGAGTGTCGTCTTTTCTTTGGATTGTTTTTTAATGTTACCCAAAATCACCTCTTCGGTTTCGGTGTCAACGGCAGATAAGCAATCGTCGAAGAGAAAGATTTGAGGCTCTTTAATCATTGCACGGGCAATGGATACCCGTTGTTTTTGACCGCCACTCAAACTAATTCCTCGCTCCCCAAGTAGTGTTTGGTACCCTTTCGGAAAATCTAAGATGTTCTGGTGCACATCTGCTAACCGTGCTGCATTTTCGATCTCCTTTTGGGTGGCATTTAATTTTCCGAATCGAATGTTATTCTCGATAGTGTCAGAGAATAAGAAGGAATCTTGGGGCACTACACCCATGCTACGTCTAAGTTCGGCTAGGTAGTAGTTATTGATAGAAATACCATCAATTAGCACTGTCCCTTCCTGTGGTTCGATGAGTCGCGTAATTAAATCGATCACCGTCGATTTACCAGCTCCTGTTTTACCCATGAGGGCTACGGTTTCTCCAGAGTGTATTTTTAAATTAACGCTTTTAAGTGCCTGAATACCGGTGTCTGGGTATCTATAAGATACATTCTTGAACTCAACTTGACCTTGGATGGGGGGCTGAGTATCTGCCAAATGATCGTTGATATCGGGTTGAATCTGAAGAAAGTCATTGATTCTTTCTTGAGAGGCTTCGGCGCGCTGAATGATTGAAGTGAGCCATCCGACCACGGTAACAGGCCAAGTGAGCATGTTTACATAAAGGATGAATTCAGCAATTAGACCTACAGAATCGATACTTCCATCGAGGTACATTCTTCCGCCCACGTACATCACGATTATATTAGAAGCGCCAATAAGCAACAACATTAGAGGGAAAAACCAGGCGTTAATCTTGGCCAAATCCATAGCAGTTTGCTTTCCTTCTTCAGCGAGTGCTTGCATGTCTTGATCAATCTTTTGCTCTAAATGGTATGCCTTGACGATTGCTATTCCTGAAAATCGTTCTTGTGTGAAGGTAGAAAGTGTAGAAAGATAGGTTTGTACAGCAGTGCTTCTAACGTGTATCAATCGACTAATTCGATAGATTAGAAAAGACAGAAGTGGAAATGGTAAAACGGTATAAAGTGCCAATTCAGGGGCCTTTAGAAACATAAGTGGGATGAGAATAACAAATAAAGTCAGCGTCTGTAATCCGTACATAATGGCTGGCCCAGCATACATTCTTACCTGAGAAACGTCCTCTGAAATTCGATTCATAAGATCTCCCACCCGGTTCTTTTTGTAAAAACTAGAAGTCAGTACCTGGTAGTGATCGTAAATAGTGTTCTTGAGATCGTATTCTATATATCGAGAAACGTTAATGATATACTGACGCATTAAGAAGGTTAGAATAGCAGCAATAAGTGTTGTTCCAACGATGATGCCAATGTCGATCAGTAGCATTTGTTTTGCTTCTGCTTGGCTGATCTCGTTTCTGAAGTATTGCTCAATGACTTGAATTGACTCATTGATGTAGGAAGGCATGAATAGGGAAAATACACGAGCACTAATGGTAATTACTAATCCGATGAGTAACTTCTTCCAATATTTTAATAAAAATGAATTGAGATATTTTAATGCCTTCATGAGTGCGATTCCGTGAATTCAAAGATAGCGCAATCAAAATATAACTTAACTTTGCGGCGCAGTATAAATGTAAATAGAGTTCTTTCTCATGCTAACGCGCCGACACATTCGCATCAAGGTATTACAGACCTTGTACGCTCTTCAGAAATCACCTGAAACAAGTTTAGATTCGTATCAACGTTTTTTAAAGAAGAGTATGGATGGTGTTTACTCTCTTTATCTACTTCAGCTTCATTTCTTTAAGTATTTCAGAGATTGGAGTTTGAGAGAGGTTGAAGCTAGGCAGAAAGCTTACTTAGAGACTTCTAAAAGTACATTTCCTGATCCCTTAAGATTTTATAACAATTCCTTCTTATCTCAGATCACTGAGTCAGAGGTTCTTTTCGATCAGTGGGATCGAAGAAAAATGAAGCAGTGGTATTTGAACGAAAAATATGTCGCAAACGTCCATGCTTCTTTTACCAAAAGTGACGCGTACCTAGAATATATGAATCTTGAGCAGGTAGGGTATGCCGAAGACAAAGAGATTGTAATGCTTTTGTTTCGTGAGTTTTTAGCTCCAGACGAAGGTGTTTATGATTTTATTGAAGATGAGCAGTTGACATGGATCGATGATTATCCTGTTGTTAATACTTTTATTCTCAAGCGTTTTAGCGCAGCGCGCAAACAGACTGAAGATTCTTATTGGTTGCCAGAGCTCGTTGCCGAAGATGATGATCTAGACTTTGGAAGAAAACTGTTAGCTAAGGTAGCTTTGAAGTATGGGGAGTATGCGAAAGAGATTGAGGGTAAAACTCCCAATTGGGATCAAGACCGTATAGCAGAAATGGATAAGTTGCTATTGATTCTTGGTATTGCTGAATTACTCGATTTTCCGTCTATTCCTCCTAAAGTAACCCTCAATGAGTACCTTGAAATTGCGAAGGAGTATTCTACCCCAAAAAGCAGTTTGTTTATTAATGGAATTCTAGACAATCTGTCAACCACTTATAAAGAAGAGGGTAGGCTTATGAAGTCAGGAAGAGGATTACTGTAATCGTCTAGAATTATCCTTATTTTTGAGTCACACTATTAAAATTATATTCATGAAAACTAAATCAATTTATGTCTTTGCTACAGCATTTGCTGTTATGTTTAGCCTTACTAGTTGTAAAGGGCAAGGTGAGAAAAAGGAAACCTCTAATACAGTAACTACTGAAGTAGTTGCTGACAACAGTGCTAAGCGTCCAGTAATGACTTTCGAAAAGAAAGAGCATGACTTTGGAACCATCGTAGCTGGAACACCTCAAGAGACTGTTTTCGAATTCACTAATACCGGTGATGCGCCGTTAATTATTTCTAACGCAAGATCAAGCTGTGGATGTACAGTACCTGATTACCCTCAAAACACTCCAATTGCTCCTGGTGATAAAGGTGAGCTAGTGGTGAAATTCAATGGAGCTGGCGCGAACCTAGTGACTAAAACAATCACGCTTACAACCAACACAGCCGCTGGAACTGAAATGTTACGAATTAAAGCTTTTATCGAGCCTAAGGGTTCAGGAGCTTTTGATGTTCCAATGAAGAAATAGTTTTAGATGGAAGCACTTAACCAATTTGTTCCTCTTTTACTGATTTTCGCGGTAGCGTATTTCTTTATGATTCGTCCGCAGGTTAAACGTCAAAAAGAAGAGAAGAAGTTTATCGAAGCTCTTAAGAAGGGCGATAAGGTAGTAACCAAGAGTGGATTACACGGTAAGATATCCGATATTAATGAAGGTAATCAAACGGTGGTTATTGAAACCTCTGCTGGTAAACTAAAATTTGAAAGTAGTTCGATCTCTCACGAATTGAGTAAACGAGAGACGGCTGCCAAATAAAGGCATTTGTCAATTAAAATTACAGGGGTGCAACGCACCCCTTTTTAATGATGTATCAATTTTTCATTCGCCCTATTTTATTCCTGTTCGATGCTGAAAGAGCTCATCATATTGCTTTTCGTCTTCTAGGAATCGCTGAAGCTCTAGGATTTACCCGATTGTATAAATTCTTATTCGTCAGTAAAAGCGCTTTACTGAGAAAAGAAGTAATGGGGATCGTTTTCGATAATCCAGTAGGTTTAGCTGCGGGATTCGACAAAGATGCTAAACGATATAATGCCTTCGGGGACTTAGGATTTGGATTTGTTGAAATTGGGACGCTTACTCCTAAGGCACAGCCTGGTAATGAAAAAAAGAGATTGTTTCGATTGAAGAAAGACGATGCGATCATTAATCGAATGGGATTTAATAATAATGGAGTTCATGTAGCAGTTCATCGACTTCGTAAATCTCATCGAACCATTGTTGGTGGGAATATCGGCAAGAACAAGATCACGCCTAATGAAAATGCAGTAGATGATTATCTATATGCCCTTAGAACCCTCTATCCCTATGTAGATTACTTTGTGGTGAATGTTAGTTCACCAAATACACCAGGCTTAAGAGAGCTGCAAGAGAAAGAGCCATTAGAGCGGTTGTTAAGTACCTTGAAACTAGAGTGTAAGACTCTTGCAGGATCAACTGCTGAAAAGCCAATTCTCTTAAAAATCGCACCCGACTTAACGAATCACCAATTAGAGGATATCATTGAAATTGTTGAGAATGTGAAGCTTGAGGGTGTAATCGCTACGAACACCACTATCGACCGATCGAATCTAAAATCGGATCAACATCTCGTTGCTGAAACGGGCGGACTCAGTGGTGCTCCACTTAGAAATCGATCTACGGAGGTTATTCGGTATCTAAAAGATCATCAAAAATCTCCCTTTGTAATCATTGGTGTTGGAGGGATTAATTCTGCTGAGGCTGCTATTGAAAAAATTGAGGCAGGGGCTGACCTTATTCAATTATATACGGGCTTTGTATATGAAGGTCCCAAATTAATTTCCGAAATTCATAGGAAATTAATTGATCGTGCATGATTGAAATTGTTGAATGTCCTAGAGATGCGATGCAAGGTTTGAACGCCTTCATTCCTACCTCTGAGAAAGCAGCTTACCTTCAATCCTTACTTAATTGTAACTTTTCGTATTTAGATTTTGGGAGCTTTGTTTCAGAGCGAGCGGTTCCCCAAATGAAGGATACTGCTGAGGTATTATCATTACTTGATTTGGCACGCACCCGTACTAAGCTTTTAGCGATCGTTGCTAATCTTAGAGGTGCTCAAAGAGCATCTGAATTCGAATCGATCAGAGTTCTTGGATTTCCTTTTTCGCTCTCAGAGATTTTCCAGATGAGAAATACCAATCGTTCTCAGGAGGAGGCTTTTGATGAAATTCAAAGAATAGCCGAAGTTGCTGCTATCTCTGAGAAAAAGTTGGTGATTTATTTTTCTATGGGTTTTGGGAATCCCTATGGTACTCCATGGGGGTTAGATCAAATTAGTTACTGGATTCACCGATTCGAAGGTTTAGCTATCGATTGCTTCTCACTTTCAGATACGATGGGAAATGCTACGCCAGAGCGAATTCACGAAGTATTTTCGTATGTTTTAACCGAGCACAATGAGCTTAATTTTGGAGCGCATTTACATACTCGACCCGATCAGTGGAAGTCAAATTTAGATGCTGCATATAAAGCCGGATGCCGCCGATTTGATGGAGCTATACAAGGTTTTGGAGGCTGCCCAATGGCCTCAGATCACTTGGTAGGAAATCTCCCGACTGAAAAATTGATCAGTTACCTTACCACTCAAAAGGCACCCGTGAATATTGATATTCACGGTTTTGAAGTCGCTTACAACAAGGCGAAAAATCTTTTTAGTCGCTACGCATAAGCGCTCGTGCCAGAATTTTAAGTATTTTTGCATGCAATTAATTCCTTAGTTGCATGAAAGCTCATCTTTCTAAAATCGTTGGCGAAGGCCTTACCTACGACGATGTTCTATTAGTCCCTGCTTTTTCTGAAGTATTACCTCGCGAGGTAAATATAAGTACGCAGTTTACTAGAAATTTACGAATTAACGTACCTATCGTTTCTGCGGCTATGGATACGGTGACAGAATCTCGAATGGCTATCGCTATGGCTCAAGAGGGAGGTATTGGAGTGTTGCATAAGAACATGACCATTGAAGAGCAGGCTGCGAAGGTTCGCAAAGTAAAGCGTGCAGAATCAGGTATGATTTTAGACCCGGTGACCTTACCGCTTACTGCCACTGTTTTAGATGCTAAGGCAAGTATGAAAGAACATGGAATCGGAGGGATTCCGATCGTAGATAAAGAAGGAAAACTCGCTGGGATTGTAACGAATCGTGATTTACGATTTGAAAAACGTAATGACCGAATGATCACAGAAGTCATGACGTCAGAAAACCTGGTAACTGCCCCAGCCGGTATTACGCTAGCCGAAGCAGAAGATATTCTTCAAGCTCATAAAATTGAAAAACTACCCGTTGTTGATGAAAAGCAACAATTAGTTGGGTTAATTACTTTTAGAGACATCACTAAACTCACACAAAAACCTATAGCTAACAAAGATAAGTACGGTAGACTACTAGTTGCAGCTGCAGTAGGTGTTACTGCCGATGCGGTTGATCGTGTGAGTGCGCTAGTTGCAGCCGGAGTTGATGCTGTCGTTATTGATACTGCACATGGGCATTCAAAGGGGGTAGTAGGTGTGCTAAAAACAGTAAAATCTACTTTTCCAGAACTTGAAGTAATTGTCGGGAATATTGCTACCGCTGAAGCAGCACTTTATCTTGTCGAAGCAGGTGCCGATGCAGTTAAAGTTGGGATTGGTCCTGGTTCAATTTGTACCACACGAGTAGTTGCAGGGGTTGGATTTCCTCAATTCTCAGCAGTTCTTGAAGTAGCTGCGGCCTTAAAAGGAACAGGGGTTCCAGTGATTGCAGATGGAGGTGTTCGTTTTACGGGTGATATTCCTAAAGCACTTGCGGCTGGAGCAGACTGTGTCATGCTTGGTTCACTATTAGCAGGAACTAAAGAATCTCCGGGTGAAACGATTATTTACGAAGGAAGAAAGTTCAAAAGCTACCGAGGAATGGGGTCGGTTGAAGCCATGAAGAAAGGGAGTAAAGATCGCTATTTCCAAGATGTAGAAGATGATATCAAAAAGCTTGTACCAGAAGGTATCGTAGGTCGAGTACCTTATAAAGGTGAGCTTTTTGAGAGTATGCATCAGTTTATCGGTGGTTTACGAGCGGGTATGGGATATTGTGGCGCTAAGGATATTAATACCTTAAAGGAGCAGGCGAAGTTTGTTAAGATCACAGCCAGTGGTATTGCAGAAAGTCATCCGCACAATGTAACCATTACCAAAGAGGCTCCGAATTATAGTCGATAGGTTATCTCGATTGACTGGCTTCGTAGTCTTTCCAGGTCATATCTTTAAAAATATCGTCTCCAAAGTACTTGGCTACAGTAAGAAATGGCGCCGCGGGATAGTAACCTGCTACTGGAGCTAACATTTCAAATTTAGAAGTAAGATAAACCACGGTCGGATAACTTAAATTACCGTTAGTAAGTGCTACGGCTAATTCGTGATATCCCTTTTTACCTTGCGGTACAAACGAATAAGTTTGTCCTTGAAAAACAACATCTTCGGTTTGTTCGGCGTTGAATTTAACCATGTAGAAGTTCTTGATCATATACGCTCGAACTTCGGGATCATTGAAGGTTTCTTTATCCATTTTTTTACACCACCCGCACCAATCTGTATAGACGTCAATGAAAATTTTCTTTTCATTGTCTCCATCTTCAGCAATTCTCTGAACAGCCTGTTCAAAGCTTAACCATTCAATTTTCTGTTCTTGAGCAAATAGACCAATCGAAAAACTAATCGATAAGAATAGCGATAACAATCCTTTCATGGTCTAAAGATAATTAAACCTCTGCAGCAAGTTGGGTATCCAGAGTTACATTAACTTCAATTTGACCTTTAGTAAGGTCTTCAAAGGTTTCGCGTTCTCTAATTAGTTCGGCCTTACCATTGATCCATAACACCTCTGCAGGGCGTAATCTAGAATTGTAGTTGCTTGCCATTGAGAAGCAATAGGCTCCGGCATTGTGAAATACGAGTAAATCACCTTCATTGATTTCAGAGATTCTTCGATTGCTACCAAAAGTATCGGTCTCACATATGTATCCGACTACCGAGTAGAATCTTGGCTTCCCATCAGGGTTACTTAGATTTTCAATTTCATGGTACGCGCCATAAAGCATTGGCCGCATCAGGTGATTAAATCCAGAATCCACACCAGCAAAAACCGTAGAGGTGGTTTGCTTAACTACGTTTACTTTAGCTACAAATTTACCCGCTTGACTTACTAAGAATTTACCTGGCTCAAAAGAGAGGGTTAATTCTTTACCATAGGATTTACAAAAACTATTGAATCGTTCTGATAATTTCTGACCAAATTCTTCGATGGGAGTTTCAATATCATCTTTCTTGTAAGGAACTTTAAATCCGCTACCAAAGTCAATAAACTCAAGGTTGTCAAAATTCTTAGCTGCTTCAAAAAGAATTTCGGCAGCATATAAAAAGACATCAATATCTAGAATATCACTTCCTGTGTGCATATGGATTCCATTAATATGCATCCCAGTAAGGTCAACAATCCTTTTAATGTGGGGTACTTGGTGAATACTAATACCAAATTTTGAATCGATATGTCCGACCGAAATATTACTATTACCCCCAGCCATCACATGCGGATTAATTCTCACACATACGGGGGTGTCTGGAAAACGTTGTCCGAATAGTTCGAGAACCGATAGGTTGTCGATGTTGATTTGAACTCCTAAAGATCTCGCTTCTTCTAGTTCTTCGATCGACACGCCATTCGGTGTGTAGATGATTTGATCAGCAGGCACTCCAGCTAGTAATCCCAATTTTACTTCTTCGATAGAAACCGTATCCAGGCCTGCACCTAGGCCGTGAATTAGTCTTAGGATACTTAGGTTAGAATTTGCTTTTACCGCGTAGTGAAGTTTTAAGTTTTTCACTGAGGTAAAGGCACTCTTCAGGCGATCAAACTGTGCTGCAATACGGTGAGCGTCATAAATGTAAACAGGAGCTCCGTATTGTTCAGCAATATCGAGATAAGGAATTTGAGACATAACTTAAATCATTAAGGTGGTGCAAAATAAGCGCCTTCTAGGGATAATTAGATAGAAATAATCATTATTTCTCATTTTATCACAAAGAGTTATAAATAAAACAATTGGAATTGAAGAAAGAGGCAATAATTGGTAGGCCTATTGGTTGTGCTTTCCTATTTTTGTAACTCAATTTTAATAAATAAACATGAACCTTCACGAGTTTCAAGGAAAAGAGATTTTAGCCAGTTTTGGCGTAGGTATTCAACGTGGTAAAGTAGCTTCAACTCCTGATGAAGCTGTAACGGCTGCAAAAGCCTTAACTGAAGAGACTGGCACTGGCTGGCATGTAATCAAAGCACAAGTTCACGCTGGTGGACGTGGTAAAGGTGGAGGTGTAAAACTTGCTAAGAATTTAGACGAGGTGAAGTCTATCGCTGATCAAATCATCGGTATGAATCTAGTTACTCCTCAGACTTCGGTTGAAGGTAAGAAGGTTCATCAGGTACTCGTAGCAGAAGATGTATATTATCCTGGAGAAAGTGAAACTTCTGAGTTCTATATGTCGGTACTACTTAATCGTGGTACGGGTCGTAACATGATTATGTATTCGACTGAAGGAGGTATGGATATCGAGGAAGTTGCTGAGAAAACCCCACACCTTATTTTTACAGAAGAAGTAGATCCTAGTACAGGACTAACTGGTTTTCAAGCAAGAAATATTGCCTTTAACCTAGGTCTTTCAGGCAAAGCGTTTAAAGAAATGGTTGGTTTTGTAACCAAATTGTATAAAGCTTATGTCGAGAGTGATTCGAGTTTATTTGAGATTAACCCGGTTCTTAAGACCTCTGACGATAAAATTATTGCCGTTGATGCTAAGGTGACTCTTGACGATAATGCACTTTTTAGACGTAAAGCTTATGCCGAGATGCGTGATGAGCGCGAAGAGAATCCAATCGAAGTAGAAGCGAAGGCTCTTGGATTAAATTACGTAGATCTTGACGGTAATGTGGGATGTATGGTTAACGGTGCAGGATTAGCAATGGCTACTATGGACCTTATCAAAATGGCAGGTGGTGAGCCGGCTAACTTTTTAGATGTTGGAGGTACTGCTGATGCGAAACGTGTTGAAGAAGCCTTTAGAATCATTCTTAAGGATCCTAATGTAAAGGCCATTCTCGTAAATATTTTTGGAGGAATCGTTCGATGTGATCGTGTCGCTAATGGTATTGTAGAGGCTTACAAGAATATGGCAGATCAAATCAATGTGCCTATTATCGTTCGTTTACAAGGAACCAATGCAGAACTTGCGAAACAAATTATTGAAGAATCCGGATTAGAGGTTCACGCAGCAGTCCAATTCCAAGAGGCTGCCGATAAAGTGAAAGCATTGCTTAATTAAGAAAAAAGCCGCTCTACAGAGCGGCTTTTTTTATACTTGTTCTTGAAGTGTTTTAAGCTGATCTCTTAGTCGAGCCGCCTCAATAAAATCTAAAGATTTAGCGGC
>JAAZVY010000086.1 GCA_018623195.1 Flavobacteriaceae bacterium
GCCATTGACGAAGGGCCTTACAGCAGCTATAAAGGATCTCCAATTTCTGAAGGTAAATTCCAATACGAACTTTGGGGAATCAAAGATGACGAACTATCTGGTCGTTGGGATTGGGATGCACTCCGTAAGCAAGTACTCAAACACGGTGTTAGAAACTCACTTCTTGTTGCACCGATGCCAACTGCTTCTACCTCTCAAATCTTAGGTAATAATGAGTGTTTTGAGCCCTATACCTCAAACCTATACACCCGTCGTGTACTCTCAGGAGAGTTCATTGTAGTAAATAAGCACCTACTTAAAGATTTAGTTCGTCTTGGCTTATGGAATGAAAGCATGAAGCAAGAGCTTATGAGAGCTAACGGATCTGTTCAGCACATTGAAGGAATTCCGGAGGATATTAAAGAGCTTTACAAAACTGCATGGGAGTTGAGTATGAAAGACATTATCGATATGAGCCGTCACAGAGGTTACTTTATCGACCAGTCTCAATCGCTCAATCTATTCATGGAGAATGCAAGCTTCAGCAAGTTGACTTCAATGCACTTCTATGCTTGGAAGAGCGGGTTAAAAACAGGTATGTACTACCTAAGAACAAAAGCGGCCACAGATGCTATCAAATTCACGGTAGATAACACGAAGAAAGCTGCTCCAGTAGCAGTATCGGCAGAGGCTCAAATTAAGGTGGCTGAACAAGACGCCGCAAGTATCCGCGAGAAAGAAGTAGATATCGAACCAATGAGTCCTGAAGAAATGAAGGAACTCATTAGAAGATCAAAAGAGGGTCAAGGAGATGACGACTGTTTGATGTGTGGATCTTAATTACTCGCTGCCATAAGTAATTAAGAAACACAAAAAAAGCCCGCACCAATGGTGCGGGCTTTTTTACTTAAACTATTGAAGTCTTATTCAGACCAAGCTTTACCACCAGTAAGCGTTTGTAAGTCATCGCAAGCGATATACTCACCTGGCACTGGTAAATAGGCAAGAACATTCTCTCCGATATACTCAGAACCTTTATAAGCGCTAATGGTCATACTTCTTAAATCTCCAGCAAATGCATAGGCATCAGAAGAAATAGACTCATCTCTATCACCGAATAAGGTCGTGAAACTATCTACAAGATTTGCTTCGCTAACCGCTGCCAGAGAACTAGCTCCTGTCGATTCAGTTACAAAGCTGGCAAAAGCAGTCAATTGACTCTTGACTCGTTCTTGAGCCTGAGCGTCATAACATTCAGCGATCAACTTATCGATGAATACATGAACATTCACTTCAGAAGCTGAAGGAGTATCTGTAGCAGGCAAAATCACATCAATTGCCTTAACTAAAAATGAACCTTCTTCGCTTGAGAAGAATTGTGGTGCCCATGCTATTCCGTCTGAAGAGCTACAACTCTGCAGAATGGATAATACCGTAGGAGTGGCAACGGCAAAACCGAAGGCCTTTCCTAAATTCTTAAGTGCGTCTCTTCTTTCCATTAGATATTTCCGTTTTTAAGTTCTTGAACTGCATGATTAGCTGCACGCGCGGTAAACGCCATGTACGTAAGCGATGGGTTTACACAGTTTGCTGAAGTCATGAAAGAACCGTCAGTTACATAAACATTTTTACAAGCGTGTACTTGGTTGTGCCCATTAAGTACCGAAGTCTTAGGATCACGTCCCATACGCGCGGTACCCATTTCGTGAATACCTAGACCTAGCGCGTAGTTACCATCATAAGGGGTAATATTTTTAGCTCCAGCTTTTTCAAGCATCTGAACCGCCTGATCTACCATGTCTTTACGCATAGCATATTCATTCTCACGAATTGTAGCATTAAAGGTAGGCGTCGGAAGCCCCCACTGATCTAGCCTATCGTAGTCTAGGGTAAACTGGTTGTCTTCGTAAGGGAGAATCTCTCCGAATCCGAAGAAATTTGCATTCCACTGACCAGGTCCTAGAATGTTCTCTTTTAATTTAGGCCCAAATTGAGCTTCGGCAACAAGTTCAGAGTAATCGCCTCGATTGGCTCCACCTTGATAACCATAACCACGTTTGAAGTCAGTTCGATTCGTAGCTCCTCCAATGTTTCTAAAGGCTGGCACATACCAACCAGCAACTTTGCGTCCTTTATAATATTTATCTTCAAGACCTTCAATCACGCCTGCAGCACCCACATGGAAATGGTGATCCATGATGTTACGACCGAGTTGACCACTATCATTTCCTAATCCATTCGGGAAACGATCAGATCTCGATTGCATTAGAATCGAAGTTGACGCAATTGCCGAGGCGCATAAGAATACAACTTTAGCCTTAAATTCAAACTCTTCTTTAGTTACTCGATCGATTACTTTCACACCTGTAGCCTTTTGAGTATCTGCATCGTAAATAACTTCACTTACGATAGAATCAGGACGAAGGGTTAAATTTCCTGTGCGTTCAGCAACAGGAAGTGTTGATGAAAGGCTGCTAAAATATGACCCGAAAGGACACCCTCTAATACAGCGGTTTCTATATTGACAACGAATACGTCCGTCACCATCAAATTGCTTATCACTAGTAATGTGTGCTACACGACCCGGTGTAATCACACGCCCATCAAAATGCTCAGCAACTTTTTCTCGAATTTCCTGTTCTGCACAGTTAAATGGCATCGGTGGCTCAAATTCACTATCTGGTAGTTGCTCCAGTCCTAGCGACTCTCCTGAAATTCCAATAAACTTCTCTACATGAGAATACCAAGGGGCAATGTCTTTATAACGTACCGGCCAATCTACGGCAATACCCTCTCGAGCATTTGCTTCGAAGTTAATATCACTCCAACGATAAGAATGTCTTCCCCACATGATTGAGCGACCACCCACGTGATAGCCACGCATCCAGTCAAAACGCTCTATTTCATTATAAGGATGATCAACATCATCTACAAACCAATGCGCTGAAGCTTTTCGCGTTGTGTAGCCCGTTCTGCCTTGTTTTTGCTGTCTTGCAGCCTCTTCAACTGTCTGACGGCCACCATTAGGCAGGTCCCATTTATCAAGATTAGCAGTCGGATAATCTTCGCGGTGTTTTTTCATAGGTCCTCTTTCGAGAACTAGGGTCTTTAAGCCATTTTCGCACAACTCCTTTGCCGCCCAGCCACCGCTAATACCGGTACCAACGACAATCGCGTCATACGACTCCTGCTCTTCGTTGAAATAAAATTTACTCATCGTTGTCAATAGTTTAGTTGGCACAATTTAGAGAAACCAATGATATTTTTCTACTTTTAGTGGCCTTTTGAGGCAAACTTTAACAAGATAACAACTAAACAACACTAATCCTTACACAATAATCAATTATGAAAACAAGCATACGCATTCAACTCTCGTTTATGATGTTCCTAGAATTTTTTATCTGGGGTGGCTGGTTTGTAACTATGGGTATCTTCTTACCGAGCACCTTAGGAGC
>JAAZVY010000087.1 GCA_018623195.1 Flavobacteriaceae bacterium
CCTTTTCTTCTCTTTCAATTCCAAGAGCGGTTATGACCACCTCATCTAGCTGATTTGAAGGCTGTAAAACAATCGAAAGATCATCTCCAGGGTTCGCAGAAAGTGTTTGACTAACGTATCCAACAAAAGAAACCTGAATCGTAATTTTCGATTCTGTTTCTATAGAAAATAATCCATCAAAGTCTGTAATAACTCCCTCGTTGGTTTCTAAAACGTACACTGTCGCTCCGGGCAAAGGCAGGCCTTGGTCGTCTAAAACTGTTCCTTTTACTGGGCTTTGAGCAAGCGAGGTCAGTGAAAGGAGTAGGGATAGGAAGGTATAAAGTTTCCTCATAAATATCTAATGCATTGGTTAATTTGGTGCAAAGATACATGTTTTCTATAGAAACTATTTATTGGCTAATATCTGTAGGCCCCGTAATAATTGGCGCAGCATCGACGTCTTCTATGTTTAAAAAATTCGTGATTGTCTCAAAGGAGTTGACAATCGTTAAGTATTCTTCATCAGAAATTCGGTCGAGATTCTTTGATATTCGCTCGTGTAATGACTCGTTTGACTTTTTGATAAGCTCGTTTCCTTTAGAAGTGAGCACGATAGGGGTCGATCGTTTATCATTAGGATCTGGGAGTCTAGCGATGTAACCCTTAGATTCTAATCTAGCCACAATTCCAGTAACCGTGCTTGCGTTCAAGGACAAGAAGTCTCTTAATCGACGCATGGTCGACTTATAATCAGGCTGTTCGTTAAGGTGCTTAAGGGTCAATAATTGAGGAATGCTGATTCCTAGGTTTTTCTCTATCCTTTTACTCTCTAGATTAATGGCTCGTACTATTTTACGAACACTAATCATTACCTCTGAATACTTCTGAGAATTCATAATCTTAATTAAAGTAAACTTCCCAAAGGTACGCTATCAATTCTTTTTGCTATTTTGACCCTATAAACAAGCAGCTATGTCAGCCAATCAAAGTAAACTTTACGCCTGGAGCCTAATTGTTGGGTTAGCTGGTTTTTTATTCGGTTTTGATACCGTGGTAATCTCAGGGGCAGATCAATCCCTTTCTAACCTATGGAGGAGCTACACTTTGGGCGGTGAGTCAAGCGCTTTCCACGGCATTGTCGTCATGTCCTCTGCGCTTTGGGGGACGGTTTTAGGTGCGGCACTTGGGGCTTTTCCGACCGATAAGCTGGGTAGAAAGAAAACGCTGTTCTGTATCGGAATCTTTTATTTCGTTTCAGCGCTTGGTTCAGCGCTTACCAGTGACCCCTACCTGTTCGCATTGTTTCGTTTTATCGGAGGAATTGGGGTTGGTGTGTCGACCATTGCAGCACCTGCTTATGTATCAGAAATTGCACCAGCCAAAGAACGAGGGAAGTTGGTAGCTCTTTATCAGTTCAATATCGTTTTTGGTATTCTTATAGCCTTTGCTTCTAATTATTTCATTGGAAGTTTAGTCTCAGGCGCAAACGCTTGGCGTTATATGCTAGGAGCAGAAGCCTTGCCGGCACTAGCCTACCTACTTTTAATTACTAGGGTTCCTAAAAGCCCGCGCTGGCTGTTGAGCCGAGGAGAGGTTGATCAGGCCAGGTCAATACTTGCTCGTCTTCACAACGCCTCTGTAAATATTGATGAGGTGATTAGCGAAATTGATAAGGCTGCAGGGAACGAAACTGCCGAAACGGTCTTTCAAAAAAAGTATCGCAAACAACTGTGGTTAGTGATTGCATTAGCCGCATTTAACCAGTTCTCTGGGATCAACGCGTTTCTATATTACTCACCAAGAATTTTTGAAATGGCAGGTTTAGAGTCAAGTGCTGCGCTACTTAGTAGTATTGGGGTTGGAGCAGTCAACCTCATCTTCACATTAATAGGTTTGAGTCTTATTGATAAGTCAGGGCGCAAAAAATTAATGATTATCGGTTCTCTCGGATACATTCTGTCTCTCGGCCTGGTCACCTATAGTTTTGCCACCGGATGGTTCGGAATGCATGTGACCTATTTCTTTTTCCTCTTTATTGCTTCCCATGCGATTGGACAAGGAGCCGTTATCTGGGTCTTCATCTCTGAAATATTCCCGAACAAACAGCGCGCTCAAGGACAATCGGTTGGGACCTCAACGCACTGGATTCTTGCAGCAATTATTCCGGCACTGGTTCCTCTATTGTTCACCACTATTGGGGCAAGCACAGTATTCGGAATATTTACCGTGATGATGGTATTACAGCTCGTATGGGTGCTGCTCATCATGCCAGAAACCAAAGGGGTTTCTCTCGAAGAGCTAAGCAAAAGCTTAGGGCAATACCAAAAAACTATAAATAAGTCTTAAGATTCGCTTTAAAGAAGTTTGCGCTGGTCTCTACACTTTTCATAGAGGTTTCGGCAAAGTTTCCGCCTTGCTCAATGTAAAACCACTCTAATCCAGATTGAATAGGGTCGGGTAAAATCTTCGTATAATCAATACTTCCATTACCTAACTCAGTATAGTCCTTCGACACCTTGTGCATGTCTTTGATGTGCCATAACGGAATTCGTCCCGGCGCCTTTTCTACTAATTCGTCTGCGGTCGTCACGCCCGCACGCATGAGCCAATAAAAGTCAACTTCTAGTTTTACCCATTCAGGGTTGGTCTCCTCAATAACCCAATCCATACCGGTACGGCCGTCGTAAGTATCAAAGTCGAAACCGAAATTGTGATACGCGAAGCCCAGTCCCGCATCGCTAATCTGTTGACCCATTTGATTGAGCCTTTTTACCAAATGAGCATACCCTTCTGCAGAGTGATAGGCCTCGGGGAGTTTTGGAAAAACGATGTAGGGGTCTCCTAAGCGAGTGGCGCCCTCAATACAGCTTTCAATGTAAGCCGCTTGGTCTTTTTCGCTGGCCTCTAACATAGTTGCCATTCCATAATGACCACTAGTTGTTCGTAATTCTAGGTCTGTTAGTATCGTCTTGAAAGCTTCGGGTTCATAACCGTAATAGGTCTTAGCTTCAGCGTCGTAGCCATAAGATTCAAAATGCAAATACCCCATCTTCTTGAGCGCCTTTAAGGTGCCAATAGGGTCTTTTTCCATTGCATCACGAACCGTATACAACTGAAGTCCCATCGCAAATCGCGAGGCCGGAGGAATCGGAGAACAAGAAAGAGGTAATGATGCGAGCGCTGCAACAGCTGCCGATTGCTTAAGGAAATCTCGACGAAGCATATATTGTTTTTTATATTGGCTTTGAAAAAGATACGATAAATCACATGAAACAATCTCCAATAGAAGTATTCAACCGATGGGCAGAAATAGGAAAAGATGAGGGAATGGCAGACGGTCATC
>JAAZVY010000088.1 GCA_018623195.1 Flavobacteriaceae bacterium
ATATCAAAGTTATGAGCCCTAAAATTGAAGCTCTTTGCGTCTGAAGTGAAATAAGAGAAGTCTTTGTCTATAAATCGAAACCCATCCTGCTCAGGAAAAACAACAAACTTGCCATTAAAACCTGGTATCTGCTGGGATACAGCAACTATGGTTTGAAAACAAAACAAAAAGAAAATAAGTCTCTTCAATCTCAAATGTTTAGGTTAGGTACAAGATAAACATAGGTAATAAATTATTACATATAGGTCAAATATAGGTGTATTGACCAATTTTCAAGACGTTAAATTGTTAATGTTTGAATTAAAGAATTAAAACGCCTCAGGCAGAGATGTTTATACGAGAATACTTAATAGCTTTGCCCCAATGCTAGACTTTAAAGAAACGGTTTACGAAAAAGCTGTCCTAGTCGGGGTCATCACCCGAGAGCAGCCGGCCGACAAGATTGAAGAATACCTCGATGAATTAGAGTTTTTAACCTATACCGCAGGAGGGGAGGTGATTAAACGATTTATTCAGAAAATCAACATTCCCAATCCTAAGACGCTTATTGGTTCGGGTAAAATGGAAGAAGTGAGAACTTACGTTGAGGAGAATGAAGTAGCCACCGTGATTTTTGATGATGAGCTAACACCTGCCCAACAAAACAATATTGAGAAGATCTTCAAATGCAAGATTTTAGATCGTACAGGGCTTATTCTAGACATTTTTGCGCAACGTGCCCAGACTAGCTATGCAAGAACTCAGGTAGAACTGGCCCAATATGAATATTTGCTTCCGAGACTTACAGGCCTTTGGACACACTTAGAACGCCAAAGAGGAGGTATTGGTATGCGCGGACCAGGGGAAACCGAAATTGAAACTGACCGACGTATTGTTCGAGACCGTATTGCCTTATTAAAAAAGAAACTTGAGAAAATTGATCGACAAATGGAAACCCAGCGCAGTAACAGAGGAGCTTTGGTGCGTGTTGCGCTCGTGGGTTATACCAATGTGGGGAAATCAACACTCATGAATGTTATTGCGAAAAGTGAGGTTTTTGCTGAAAATAAGCTTTTTGCTACGCTAGACACAACCGTGCGTAAGGTGGTCTTAGGAAACCTTCCGTTTCTATTAAGTGATACCGTAGGTTTTATTCGAAAACTTCCTACACAACTAGTCGAAAGCTTTAAGAGCACCCTTGACGAGGTTCGTGAAGCCGACCTATTGTTACACGTGGTTGATATTTCTCATCCGAATTTCACAGAGCATATCGAATCGGTAAATAAAATTCTGGGGGAAATTGACTGTGAAGACAAGCCTACAGTGATGGTCTTCAATAAAATTGATCAGTACAGCGCCGAACCTTTTGACGAAGATGATTTAGTGACTGAAAGAACTACGGTTCATTACAGTCTTGCGGAGTGGCGCAAAACATGGTATGGCAAAATAGGCGACAAGGCCTTGTTTATCTCAGCGATTAATAAGGAGAATCTTGAAGACTTCAAAAAGCAAGTTTACAAGCAGGTGCGCGACATTCATGTAACTCGTTTTCCTTACAATAACTTTTTGTATCCTGAGAAATTAGACGATTATTCAAACTTCGAGGGGTAACACTTAAAGAGGAACCGCAGAACAGGCCTCTCCATACATCAATTTCTTTGCTACTTTCTTTAGCTCAACCGCCGCGGTTAGGTAGGCTTGTTGTGGAACAGGCTTGTTTGAACATCCCTTTAAAATAACCGGAGCTCCAGCATATTCTCTAAAGTCGACTTGAGCTAGTTGCTTCTCATAAAGCACCGTTTCTAGATTCTCTAATGAACCAACAGCTACAGTTCTAGCTTCTGTAGAAAGGTGTGTTGCAACTAGTGTGAAAGCCCACTGAGGAAGTATGCATTCAGAACTGCAATGCAGAGCAATATGATGGTTTTTGTAGATAGACCAATCTACTTCCTTCAAAGCCGCTCTAAATTCTTTCTCTCTAAGGATTAAGCCTTCGTGTAACCATTGTGAGAGGTCAATGCTTGATCTCGTACCCGACACGTAAAGGTCTTCTAAGTCAAATACTTTGAGTGAGCTCTGTGCAACCCGATTTACGATAGACTCCTCCATCATTTAAAGCATTCCGAGCTCTAATTTGGCTTCTTCACTCATCAATTCCTGACTCCAAGGTGGATCAAAGGTGATTTCTACCTCGGCATCCTTAATCTCGTCGATAGACTTGATTTTTTCCTCTACCTCGACAGGAAGTGTTTCAGCTACTGGACAGTTTGGCGAAGTCAGGGTCATCAAAATCTTAACGTCGAAATCTTCGTTCACCATCACGTCATAGATAAGACCTAGTTCATAAATATCTACCGGAATCTCTGGGTCGTAAATCGTTTTTAAAACCTTTACGATCTTTTCTCCTAATGCACTAGTGTCGATGGTTGTTTCACTCATGATTCTTCTGTGTTTGATAAGCAACGGCGTATAGTTTTATCTGTCGAATCATACTGGTTAAGCCGTTAGCGCGGGTAGGTGATAAATGTTCTTTTAAGCCAATTTGGTCGATAAAGCTCAGCTCAGCATCAATGATGTCTTGAGGTTTTTGTCCACTAAACACTCTGATAAGTAATGCGATGATCCCTTTGGTGATGATGGCGTCACTATCTGCAGTGAACTTCAATTCATCCTCGTTCATCTCTGCAAAAACCCAAACCTTACTCTGACATCCTTTAATTAGGTAATCATCGAGTTTGTATTGAGCGTCTATAAGTGGCAAGCTTTTACCTAATTCAATCATGTATTCGTAGCGCTGCATCCAGTCGTCGAACAGGCTAAACTCATCAATGATTTCTTCTTGAATTTCAGCTATTGTCTTGTGGCTCATAGTATTAACTAAGCATTCTTTGAGCGGTTCTCACCCCTTCTACGAAGATATCAATTTCTTCTTTGGTGTTATAGAAAGCAAAGCTCGCTCGAACGGTTCCAGGAACATTAAAATGTTGCATCACTGGCTGGGCGCAGTGGTGTCCCGTACGAACCGCAATCCCTAATTTGTCAAGAATACTACCGACATCGTACGGATGAATTCCTTTCAAGTTGAAAGAAATTACAGAAGCTTTGTTCTTTGCTTCTCCGACAAATTCAATGCCTTCAATCTGTTTCAGCTGGTTGGTCGCATAAGTTAAAAGCTCTCCTTCGTAGGCGGCAATCGCTTCAAAACCAATTTGATTCATATAATCGATAGCTGCACCAAAAGCAATACCTCCCGCGATATTTGGCGTACCTGCTTCAAATTTATGGGGTAGATCTGCGTAAGTTGTTTTTTCAAAAGACACTTCGGCAATCATCTCTCCA
>JAAZVY010000041.1 GCA_018623195.1 Flavobacteriaceae bacterium
CCGAGGAGTAGGACGAGTAAGCCCAAACCAAATTTCTTCTTCATTGTCGCTATTTTGGTCGTAATACATCCCTAATTTACGCAAATTGGCCCTGTTCGGCCTTACGATTCTTGTTACATTTGGCTAAAAATTAACGCATTGTGAAGCGACCACTCATTTTAGTTACTAATGATGATGGATATAACGCACCCGGCATCAATCATCTTATCGAATTTGTAAAGGAGATTGCAGAAGTGGTAGTAGTTGCCCCAGACAGTCCACAATCGGGCATGGGGCATGCCATAACGATAGACAGTACACTGGAGGTGCACCGGCTCGATTTAGATGGTGCATATAAAGGGTTACAAGCTTACTCCACCAGTGGAACTCCTGCTGACTGTGTTAAACTTGCGTTACATGAAATTCTCGACCGCAAACCTGATCTAGTAGTTTCTGGAATCAATCACGGAGCAAATTCTTCTATCAATGTGATCTATTCTGGAACGATGAGCGCAGCGATTGAAGCAGGTGTAGAAGGAATACCATCCATAGGATTTTCGCTTTTAGACTACTCTTGGAGCGCTAATTTCGAGGCTTGCAAAAGCGTAGTTCAAACCCTTGTGAAAGAGGCTTTAGACAAAGGAATTCCTAGCGGAACCGTGCTCAATGTGAACATTCCTAAAACAGATGGCGCAGCCGTG
The DNA here is from genome assembly GCA_018623195.1 of Flavobacteriaceae bacterium. Taxonomy (GTDB): domain Bacteria; phylum Bacteroidota; class Bacteroidia; order Flavobacteriales; family Flavobacteriaceae; genus UBA3478. The sequence continues at coordinate 681 of JAAZVY010000041.1, forward strand.
AAGGGAATGAGAGTCTGTCGACAAGCCAAAGCCAATTGGAAAGAGCGCTTTGACAAAAGAGTTAGCCCTACTGGGAAAGAATACTATTGGCTAACCGGAGATTTTATCCTTTTAGATGAAGGAGAAGATACTGACATCGCAGCACTTGAAGCGGGCTATGTATCTATTGTACCTACTCAATTCGACCTTACGGCCCATCATAGTATGGCCCACATCAATTCTTGGAAAATCCATTAGACTGAAATTAGATTGCAGAAGCTTATCGTATCTTGTGATCAAACCGCCCAATGAAGTACTACCTCATCGCAGGAGAAGCCTCCGGAGATTTACATGCATCTAACCTAATTCAGGCGTTAAAGCATATCGATGCCGATGCCGACTTTAGGGCTATGGGAGGTGATGCCATGAAAGAGGCTGGTGCGAAACTTTCAAAGCACTATTCAGAGATAAGTTTTATGGGATTTATCGAGGTACTTCAAAATTTGAGTACCATTCGAAAAACCTTTGACTTCATCAAAAAAGACATTCAAAGCTATAACCCTACTGCACTTATTCTTATCGATTTTTCAGGATTTAATTTGAGAATCGCAAAATGGGCGCATGAGCATGGTATTCTAGTTCATTATTACATTGCACCCCAGGTATGGGCATCAAGATCGAGTAGAGTTGAAAAGATTAGAGCCTACGTTGACCACCTCTATGTAACCCTACCCTTTGAACCCAATTTCTATCGCAAACACAATCATGAGGCTACTTTCGTAGGTCATCCGCTCATAGATGCTATGGATCGAAGCAATGAGGCTGACCCCGATCAATTTCTTAGGGATCAAGGCCTCGGCGAACGACCCATTATCGCATTACTCCCAGGTAGTCGAAAGCAAGAAATCAGTAAAATCTTACCAGAGCTTATTAAGGCGACTAAAGATTTAACAGCCTTTGATATTGTCGTTGCCGGTGCACCCTCTCAAACTCCATCCTTTTACGAACCCTATTTACAGGGGGCGAAAATCATTTTCGGAAAGACCCAACAACTTCTTCAAGTAGCCCATTTAGCCGTTGTGACCAGCGGAACAGCAACTTTAGAAACCGCACTAATAGGCACTCCACAAGTAGTGGTTTATAAAACCAGTCCCGTCTCATACGCTATTGGAAAGCGCATCATTACCTTGAAATACATCTCTCTGGTGAATCTCATTCTTGACCGAATAGCGGTTAAAGAACTCATACAAAAGGAGTGTAACCCAAAGAAGATCAAGGCTGCAATCAATGAACTCCTTGATAGTACCGTTCGAGAGCGTATGACCCGAGATTACCAAGAACTAGTGAAAGCCCTTGGAGATTCAGGAGCTAGTGAAAGAACTGCAAAAGCGATTTATGCAAACACCCGCACACTTCTCGGTCAGGCTTCTGATTTATTGGATTAGCGGGATTCTACTCAGCAATTATTACGAACCATCTATTTCTATTTTACTGATTGCATTCTGCAGTTGGCTTCTAAGCACTCACTACAATTCAGTGCATTTTGAAGAATTTCTTCTGGGTTCGTTTATTGTAATACTATCTGCACATCTAACCCTGACCTTTCATTCAAAAGAAGAACTGCCAACGGGGGAACCACTCATTACTTTGATTGAATCCTTTGAGAAGAAAACTTCAGAATATTTGCGTTATAAAGCCCAGTGGCGAGGTGGCGACTTTAAGGTTTATAGCAAACAGCCCATTGACAATGCCTACTACTTTATTAAAGAACTTCCTAAGAAAGGATTCAATGACCAGCTCGTACTTTTTGTCAATCACCATAAGCTAGATGATTGGCAAAAACTAACCGAGACCACCTTTCATCTACCTATTCGATGGGTAGCCTCTCTTAGAAATAGCGCCTCGAAACAATGGGAAGAAATGGGGTTTTCACCTATTCTCGTAGGCTTTTATAGGGCATTGATCTTAGGAGACCAATCTCGGTTAGTCCCAGAAATAAAAACCGCATTTCGGCAGCTCGGCCTTGCTCATATATTGGCTATTTCTGGCATGCATTTCGGGCTCTGTTATTTGTTTTTTAATGGTATCAGTCTACTTCTTCCATTTAAATTAAGAAGAGGGTTTCGTGTGATACTAAGTATCAGTTATGCGGTAATTACAGGTCTTGGGGTATCTGTCATCAGAGCGCTCATTTTTATCCTACTCTACGAATTAGGAATAGCGCTTAGGAGACCGATAGATCGATGGCAGCTATTAATTTCTACGGCACTTATTTGTGTTATGATACAGCCCTGTTGGATCTACGATGTCGGCTTTCAACTGAGTTTTACAGCGGTATTAGGCATCTTCGTTGGTCTCTACTTTTTAGACCTATTCGAATTACCTCAACTACTTAAAAAGCCCATACAATTAGTAACGATTTCATTCTCGGCGCAATTAACAGTTAGTCCGATTTTAGCCTTTTACTTCGAAGAGTTATCCCTACTTGCTCTCCCGCTTTCGATCATTGCCAGCCCCATAGTACCCATTGTGATGATCCTCGGTGGAGTTGGGTTATTTTTACCCATTGGGAGTATAACCAACCCTCTACTTACGGGCTTGTTAGATCGTCTAACCGACCTATCGCCCCGCCAAGTGCAAATTTGTTTAGACCTATCCGAAGTGATCAGTTTTTATTTACTATTAGGCCTTTTAGTGTACGTCGCCCATCAGGCGCTTCATAAGTGGCGAAAAAAGGAGTACTAAAACACCTGCTCCTAGAGAATATTGTGCGATTAGCATAAAGCCATCGGTGTATAGTTCAAGGGTTTGTAGTCCACCAGCAGCCGCAGAATCACCCTCAACCGATAGTTTTTTACCAATAAAACCAACTACCTGAAAAGCGAATGCTGAGGATAAGAACCATACTCCCATCATAAAAGCTACGATGCGCTTAGGTGACAGTGAGGTGATTTTCGAAAGTCCGACGGGTGACATAAATAACTCTCCAATAGAGAGTAAGAAATACATAAGAAGCAGGTAGCTAAAAGGAACTAATCCTTGTTCATTAGCACTTAAACCAGAAATCGCTAGTACATAAAAACTAGAACCAGCGGAGAGTAATCCCATTCCGAATTTATACGGTGTTCTAGGATTTAGGTTTCTTCGAGACAACCAGGTCCAAAGCATCGAAATTGGGATCGCAAATAAGATGATAAACATCGAGTTTAAAGAATTCGTCTGAGCTGCAGACATCAAGGTTAATTCAACATTTCTGGCAGAGAACAGCGTAATTACACTTCCTGAAAGTTCGTGAAAACCCCAAAATATGGTCATAAAAAGAGTAATCAATATGGCTACAAATAGTTTCTTACGCTCATCTGCTGAGGCCTGATAGAGTATATATCCCAGGTAAGCTAAAATCAGCACTCCTACTGCTTTGAAAATGAGGTTGACAATATTATCCTCTCCCAGTATAGGACTATAAGAAGCCAGTAAAGCGGCCATTACTGGAACAGACAAAACACTTAAAATAGTCACCCAGTTTTCTCGACTAACCCCCAATTTTTTCTGGGTAAGCGCCTCATCATCTGGCGCCAATCCTTGATCACCGAAAACTCCAGACTTAATACCACGGTAGAAAACGATGAGACCGGTTAGCATACCGATTCCGGCAAGACCGAAACCATAGTGCCATCCGTAAGTGGCGGCAAGCCATCCACATAAAAGGGGAGCTACCCATCCGCCGATGTTAATACCCATATAGAATATGGTAAATCCAGAATCCTTTCGTGGGTCTTTGTCAGAATAGAGTGCTCCGACAAAAGTTGAAATGTTAGGCTTAAAGTAGGCGTTACCAACAATGATCAACGAGAGGGCTAAAAAGAAGGTGATGTTACTTTCAATGGCCAGCACGAAATGTCCCAAGGCCATTAAAACACCTCCTAGAAAGATGGATTTGCGTAAACCTAAAAGGTTGTCTGAAATACGCCCTCCGATAACCGTACCGGCATAGACTAAAGAGCCATAAGAAGAATATACCGCGGCAGTTGCAAAGTCACGATTGGCTAGGGCTTCGAAGATCACATTAACCATATAAAGGGTGAGAAGCGCGCGCATCCCATAGAAGCTAAAGCGCTCCCATAACTCTGCGAAAAAGAGGTAAAATAATCCTTTAGGATGTCCTAAAAGTGTTGGCTCTGAAGTCTGCATAATTAAAGGTTGTTTTTAATGAATTCTGTCATTTTTGAGTACAGATGAAGACGAGTGTTTCCGCCATAAATTCCGTGATTTCTATCCGGATAGATTGCCCAGTCAAAAGGCTTATTCGCTTGAATAAGAGCCTCGATCATACGCATTGAATTCTGAACGTGTACATTGTCATCTCCGCTACCGTGAACAAGCAGGTACTTGCCTTTTAAGAGCTCTGGATAATTAAAAGGCGACTCGTTATCATATCCACCGGGATTCTCCTCAGGGGTACGTAAAAAACGCTCGGTGTATATGGTGTCATAAAATCTCCAGCTAGTCACGGGTGCAACAGCGATCGCCATTTCAAATACATCGTTTCCTTTCAGAAGGGCGTTCGTACTCATATGACCGCCAAAACTCCAACCCCAAATGCCGGTTCGAGTCTCATCGATATAATCAAGCTCAGAAAGTTTCTTAGCTGCAGCAATTTGATCCTCGGTCTCAAATTTTACTAGGTTTAGGTAAGTTGATTTTTTAAAATCTCTTCCCTTAAAACCGGTTCCGCGTCCGTCCACACAGGCAATAATATAACCCTGACTAGCTAGCATTTGATGCCAGTAGTCGTTCGAACCCATCCACTGGTCGGCCACCTGCTGTGAACCAGGACCCGAATATTGAAACATCAATAGCGGATACTTCTTAGAAGGATCAAAATCATTCGGACGAATCATGTACATATTCAGCTGATTCGCACCTACGTTTAGGGTACCAAACTCTTTTGGAGCGATGTCATATCCCTTTAATTTCTCAGCAAGTTTAGTATTGTCTTTGATCACGCTGAGTACACTTCCCGTTCTAGGATCACGAAGGGTAAACTCATAGGGCGTCGTACTGCTACTATAGGTACCTATAAAGTATTGAAAGTCTTTAGAAAACTGGGCATGGTGTGTTCCTGCCCGAGAGGTTAAACGTGTTTTGTATTTGCCTTTGGTTGAAACTCGATAAATCGCGCGTTCAATGGACGAAGGCTCAGTAGATTGGTAGAAAATTCGATCCTTCTTTTGATCGTAACCATAAAAATTGGTCACCTCGAATTCACCACTGGTAATTTGACGAATCAATTTCCCTTCAGAACTGTAGAGGTAGAGATGATTGTAGCCATCGCGCTCGCTGGTCCAAATAAAATCATCTTTAGGTAAGAAGGTTAAGTTGTCGTGCAAGTCAACGTAAGCCGCATCGGTTTCTTCTAACAAAGTAGCCACCTCTAAAGTTTGAATGTTCACTTTGTATAACATCAAACGATTTTGATGGCGATTTAACGTTTGAACAGAAAGGTGTTCACTGTGATTCATGAACTGTATTCTCGGAATGTAATAATCTTGAGAAAGTGTAACACGGCTATCCTTTCCTGATGCTAGGTCGACAATATGAACTGCCACTACCGCATTGTTCTCTCCTGCCTTTGGGTATTTGAAGCGATACTGACTCGGATACAACTCCGTGCCAAAGACATCCATTGAAAACTCAGGAACCAGACTCTCATCAAACTTCAAGTAAGCTAAATGAGTACCTTCAGGACTCCACTCATGGGCTCTAACCAACGAAAATTCTTCTTCATAAACCCAGTCGGCGTGTCCGTTAATAATTGATCCGTACTTCCCATCCTCAGTAAGCTGGCGACTTGACTTAGAAGCAATATCAAACACATATAAGTTATTCTCAAAAACGTAGGCCAATTTTGAGCCATCGGGAGAAAAAGCAGGAACTCGAATTAGTGAATCACTCACCTTAGTAAGTTCTTGGGTTTTGAAATCGTAGACAAAGTAAACCGCCTCTGATGAACGTCTGAATATCGGCTTACGCTGTGTAGCTAGTAATACACGGCTTTCATCGTCGCTAAAAGTGTAACCGCTAAATCTAGGAATAGCGCCTCCAGAACTCAAAAGAACACCCTCAGATTGCATGTCACTGTAACGGTACTTTACAATCTGGCTCTTGCCATCGTGGTACTCAAGTACCGTGTAAGCATCCCCTGAATTTAACGATCGTAGGTTCGCAATTCCTTCAGTAGAGAAGGCTCCGGACCAAATTTCCTCTAGAGTAATTGGTTGTTGTGAGAAAGAAAGACTGCTGACAAGTACTGCGAGGGCAGAAAAAAGGATTTTTTTCATCATGTAGATATCTATAAACCCTCAAGTTTACTAAATATTTACCGAATACTAAAGCTCAGCCTAATCCTTATCTTTGCTTTCAAATTAGCCGAATGTCAAAGAAAATCGAAGGTTTCTCAAAGTTAACCAAAGCTGAAAAGATCCAATGGGTTGCCGAAACCCATGGGGAAAACCCGAGTGCGTTTAAAGCTACCCTCGAGACTTATAATCATTCAGACCCTGAGGTTCAGAAAATTCACGATGAATTCATAGAGAATACGTTAACCAATCACTACTTACCACTAGGAGTAGCCCCTAACTTCCTAATCGATGGCAAATGGTATACCATTCCTATGGCAATCGAAGAGAGTTCAGTAGTAGCGGCAGCAAGTAAAGCGGCTAAATTTTGGAGTACTAAGGGCGGATTCAAAACAGAAGTATTAGGGACAGAAAAAGTAGGGCAAATACACCTGAACTATTATGGGCCAGCTGAAAAATTGAATCGCTTTTTTAATGAGAATACCTCACGATTCTTAAACGAGCTAAGCTCGATTACCGAAAGTATGGAGCGCCGTGGGGGAGGTATACAAAGCGTGCAACTTATCGACAAGACAGATGCCCTTGAAGGCTATTATCAGATCGATCTGCGTTTTGAAACCGCTGACGCCATGGGGGCTAACTTTATCAACACCTGTCTAGAAACCCTTGCGAAATCTTTTACGGGCGCAGCAACCTCAGCCTTCGAAGCAGATGAACTACCTGAAGTAGTAATGAGTATACTTAGCAACTACGTACCCAATTGCGTAGTACGTGCAAGTGTAAACGCTCCTATTGAACAATTAGGAGCAAATCTGTCAGATGCTGAATCCTACGCCAAAAAGTTTGTTAGGGCAGTCAATATTGCCCGCGAAGAACCTTATCGGGCCGTGACGCACAATAAAGGAATTATGAATGGTGTTGACGCGGTAATTATTGCTACCGGTAATGATTTTAGAGCGGTGGAGGCAGGAGTTCATGCCTATGCATCAAGAGACGGCAAATACCGTTCGCTTAGCCAGGCAAAGATTGAAAATGACACCCTTCACTTCTGGTTAGATATTCCTCTTGCTCTCGGAACCGTCGGCGGATTGACCTCCTTGCATCCGCTCGTAAAAAGATCCCTAGAAATTTTAGATAAGCCTTCGGCAAAAGAACTCATGCGAATTGTGGCCGTTGCGGGTCTGGCACAAAATTTTGCGGCTGTAAACTCTTTAGTCACCACTGGTATTCAAAAAGGGCACATGAAGATGCACCTTTTGAATCTTCTGAGTGCACTTGGGGCTTCTGAAGAGGAGAAACAAATCATAAGCAAGCAGTTTAGCGAACAAACCGTCACCAACTCAGCGGTTAAAGAGGCCCTCAACCAACTACGAAATGGGCGTTAAACAATACTATACTAGAGGAAAACTTCTCATTAGTGGAGCCTACGGAGTTCTTGACGGGGCCATTGGGTTCGCACTACCCACAAAATTGGGACAGCGATTTTCCTTTGAAACCGATAGGTCTGAAAATATTAAATGTAAAGCGGTAGATGATCAAGGTAAAACTTGGTTTGAAGCTAAGTTTAATGTTAAGAGCCTAGCACCTTTAAACACTAGTTCTGAAGAGGTTGCAAATACGTTTTCTAAATTATTGATAGCGGCTCGTAGTTTGAATCCCAATTTTGACTATCCGTTTACCCTAGAAACGACTCTTGAATTTGATAGAGAATGGGGCTTAGGGTCTTCATCTACGCTTATTGCAGCATTAGCCCAATTTGCATCCGTAAACGCCTATGAGCTTTTAGACTTAGGCTTTAAGGGGAGTGGGTACGATATTGCCTGCGCAACCGCCGAGGGTCCTATTCGATTTCAACGTATCGATAAGGAGGTGAAAGTCACTCCTGTTAACTGGAGGCCAAAATTTGCAGACGAATTACATCTAGTCTATCTCAATCAGAAGATGAACAGTAGGGAAGCAATTGCACATTATAGAGAGGCCCAAAGCTCAGATCATTTCTTGAATGAACTTTCGAGATTAAGCACTGCTATAAGCGAAGAAACCTCTGATATCAATCGCTTCGAAAAACTACTGTTAGAACAAGAAAACCTCTTAGCCGCTCGATTAGAAATTACCCCCATTGCAGACCAATTATTTAATGATAGACCTGAGGGGATTTTTACCTCGCTCGGAGCATGGGGTGGGGACTTTGCCTTATTTACTCGCAAAAAAAATATCCCCTATCTAAAAGACAAGGGATATTCGACTATTTTGAAGCTCGATGAGCTTTGTATCTTCTAGTAAAAGATCGCTCGATTATCTTTTACTTCAGCCTTTTCTTTAAGTGCGTAGAAGGCATTTGCGGCTGCTTGATTTGCACGCTGCGCAGCAATCGTCTCTGTAAATGGAGCGTAAGTAGCTAGATCCATAGCTTCATTTTTCTCAGTGATTTTAAGGGCATAAACCCCATATTCACCTTCAATAAGTGAAGTACTTTGACCTGCATCTAGTGCTAAAGCTTTTCCTACTACATACGGCTCAGAACCAATCCCAGAGATTACACTTGAACGAGTAGTCATTGCTAAAGCAGATCCTGCATTAGCGGCACTCTGACCTTTCAAACTATCAAAATCTGAAGATCCATACTGATCTTTAAGCATGGCTGCCTTTTTTTGTTTTCTAAGAATAGGAAGTACTCTAGCTGAAGCTTGTTCTGGAGTTTGAACCCCTTCTTCGTACTTTTTGGTCATTTGAGCGATTACATATCCGCCAGCGATATCAAAACGACTAACATCACCAACTTTTCTATCTGAATCAAAGGCCCAACGTACGATGTTTCGCTGCGCACCTAAGCCAGGGAGGTTCTCATCTAAAACTTTTAGTTGAGAAATCGGACGCACTGTATAGCCTCCTTCATTAGCAATCGTTGAAAATGCATTAGGTTCAGCATCTGACACCTTCATTTCAAAAGTGGTGGCATCGGTAAATAAGGTGTTGGTTGTAGTCTCAGAAGGTTCGATACGAAGCGTCACTGTAGCCACAGAATACACATCGCGCTTAGCTTCAACTTTAACCACATGAAAACCAAACTCAGTTTCGACTAGACCAATACGACCTACAGGGTTATCAAAAATGAAATCGTTGAAAGCATCGACCATCACGCCCTCATTTACGAAACCTAAGTCTCCGCCTTGAGTACCGGTAGGGCCATCGGACCCCTCACGCGCTAGATCAGCAAAAGCCTCATTCCCGCTGCGTGCTCTTCTAAGGTATTCTTGAGCTCTAGTTCTTGCCTCTTCTTTTGATCGCTCAATAGTAGATGCAGCTCTCTCTGCACCCTTGTAAGCAACTAAGATGTGACTTGAACGAACACTACCGTTCTTTTTAGAATCAACTAATTTGCTAATCTTATAGGTATTGCCATCCTTGTAGGGTCCATAAACCGCTCCTTTAGAAAGCCCGGTAATTTGTGCCGCTGCAACTGCAGGTAATGTTTCGGCCGTACGGTATTCTAAATTGCCAGCAACATCAGAGAAACGCTGTATGAAATCAGCTTCGTCGGTGGTGTTTTTAAATCCTTGAACAGTTACACTACCCTTAGTCTCTTCACTGTACTCTTCACGATCCTCTAAAAGTGAGGTGATACGCGCTAAAACAGCATCTTCATCTGCCTTAGAAGGCTTCTCTTGAAAAAATACATAGCGTAGATCTCTTGCTTCTTCTTGCTTGAATTGTTTTGAGTTTTCTGCAACATAAGCGGCGATTTCTTCTTTCGAAACGCTAACTAAGCTATCTGCTATACTCGAGTAAGGAAGCTGAACATAGTCAAAGCTCACCTTGTCATTTTGAAATTTGAAAGTACGTGCACCTTCTTGTAATGAAGTTGAAACCCCTGCCTTCACAAAGTTGAAGTACATCTGCTCCTTTGCCGCATTAATAATATTAGCCTCGTCAATCAACCAAGCATCGTACTGGGCTGGGTTTGTAGCTTTCCAGCTCGCAACCGTTGCCTTGAATACATATTCATCAAAAAAACCTTCGTCATTCTGAAAGGCAGGAATGTTTGCGTAACCCGATGTACGAATGAAATCAACAATCTGATCTCCTTCGATGTTCAATCCAAGCTTCTCGTGCTCCTGCTTCAAGATTTCTTTACGAACCTCTTGATCAAAAACGATATTTACGAGTTGACTGTTTGAAAAACTTTGTCCGTAGGCATTTGATGCGATTTCTAAACTCTGTCTGAAGTCTTCAATCGATAGAGGAGTATCATTTACCTCAGCTACATTATTCGAGAAGTCTCCCCCTTGAAATGCATTACTGGAAAAGATACCAGAAATAACAAATGAGAATAGCGCGAGGCCGATTACAATAATTAGTACACTAGTACGTTTACGAATGGTATTTAAAATCGCCATGATCTTAAGTGTTTTAGGTCTGCGAAACTACTTAAATTATTCGATGTATCGAAATGTTTATAGCTACTCAGACGGCTTTATTTCAAGTCGTATTTGTTCAATTCGATTACTTGACACTTCCTCTACGGTGAGTCGGTAGTCTTCTACTTCAATTTGATGTCCTAATTCAGGAATTGCCTCGGTGTGATCCATAACTAATCCTCCGAGGGTTTCATACTGTTCCTCTTCTGGCAGATTGAGCTTATAGGTCTGATTCAAATAGTCCACTTCTAGCCTTCCCGAAAACCGATAGACGCCCTCTTCTA
>JAAZVY010000014.1 GCA_018623195.1 Flavobacteriaceae bacterium
CGGGGCACTAGTCGCTATAGACGAGTGCCACTCTGCTGGTTTTATCGGTCATTCAGGGCTGGGAACTCCCGAAGCCAAAAACGTTTTGGGTCGAGTAGATATTATTACCGGAACCTTAGGCAAGGCGCTAGGTGGAGCCATGGGCGGATACACCACAGGTAAAAAAGAGGTCATCGAAACTCTTCGTCAACGCTCTAGACCCTATTTATTCTCAAACTCTCTTGCCCCTGCAATTGTAGGTGCCTCAATTAAGGTATTTGAATTACTTCGAAAAGACACTTCGCTAAGAGATCAATTAGCCGACAACACTGCTTATTTCAAAAAGGGAATTCGAGAGGCTGGATTTGATTTTATCGATGGAGAATCTGCCATCGTGCCCATTATGCTTTACGATGCGGTCAAAGCACAAGAAATGGCAGCCAAACTGCTCGAAGAAGGAATTTATGTGATCGGATTTTTCTTTCCTGTAGTTCCTAAAGGTAAGGCCAGAATTCGCGTGCAACTTTCGGCTGCTCACACCAAAGAGCACCTAGACCAAGCGATCGCCGCATTTGTGAAGGTAGGTAAAGAACTAAAGGTCATTTAATGCGTATCCGAGCTGATATTTGGTTATTCGTTCTTCTAGGCTGGGTAGTACATTTTAATTTGCACGCTCAAGAGATTAATCAACGAAGATGGGAGCTAGGCTTTGGAGGTCTTGGCTTAAACAGCTATGCGGCTGGTCGTACCGGACAGTTCTCCTCATTTAGACCCGCTTTAACCGAAGACGGATCAGAGACCGGGTCGCTGCGAAGCGGAGGATTTCTCGATGGGCTTTATGACCTTTCGCAGGCTAATTTAAGCGGCTCCGTTCCGGCCTACATTCAAATCGGATATCGAATTGGCGATCTCACAGAAGAAAAACACACCCTTGGCCTTAGAATCGGTTCTTCAAAATTAAATCGGTACGGAGATCAAGAAATCTCTGCAGTACGATTTGGTTCTTTAGAAGGCCGATTAGAAAGTGTTCTTGTTCAATACGCTATGGTTCGTTTACATTCAACGATTGGTTTAGGGTTCGCCTCGTTAGAAGACGACTCCTCTTCACAAGCATTGATTGGAGCGGGATTGCGCGTCAAATTGGGTGCCAATGCTTCGTTAAGAGTCGCCACCGACTATCACACTGCCTTAAGTCAAAACTTTTTCGATTACTTCTCTCACAGCGTAGGAGTTTCCTTTGCCTTAAAGGGGGGTGACAGAGATAAGGATGGAGTGTGGGACGCCTACGATCAGTGCCCAGACACTCCCGGGCTTAAAAAATTCATGGGATGCCCCGACTCGGATAAAGACGGTACTGAAGATCGGTTTGACAAATGTGTCGACCTGCCAGGTCCCGAAGCACTTAACGGATGCCCAGATACGGATGAAGACGGTATTTCAGACCCTATCGATAGTTGTCCTGAAGTTTTTGGAAAACCGGAGTTAGGAGGATGTCCTGATAGTGATCATGACGGGATCAAAGACTCAGAAGACGCATGCCCCTACCAATACGGGCCAATTAAAAATAAAGGATGTCCAATAGCTGACAGAGATAATGATACCGTCGCTGATAGTGAAGATCAGTGTCCAGACATTGCAGGGACGGTAGCTAACAAAGGGTGTCCAGAACCGAAAATTCCTGAGAAAGTAGATATTAATGAACTAGCTAAAACCTTGGGTTTTGCAAAAGGTGGCTTTGTATTTATCACCGAATCGAATGAGGTGTTGAGAAAGATTGTACAATACATGTTTGATCATCCGATCGAGAGCTACGACTTAGTTGGATTTACAGATTCGGTTGGTCCAGACGATGTGAACCTAGAGCTATCAAAAAATCGAGCTAAGCGGTTACATGATTACTTAATCTCTCGAGGTATTCACCCCTCAAGATTGACCTACGAAGGAAAGGGAGAGCTGCCTGAAGATCCTTCGTTAATTGGAGTAGAACCACATCCGCACCGACGGGTAGAGATACGCATAAGAAGACCGAATGACTAGTCAAAAAGGCTTCATAGATCTAATCATTACTAAGCTTCAAGAGGAACGATCTTTAGATCACTACCTTTTTGTTCTCCCCAATATTCGAAGTGCTCAAGCGCTATATAGGGCGATTGGTCAATTCAATCAATCTTCAGGTTTCGCCCCTGAAACGATTACTATTGATCAGTTGTTTTCAAAAATTGCAGGTCTCAGATACGCTGACCCTTCGCATCAATTATTAACCCTCTTCAGTGTTTATAAAGAAGTGGTGGGTTACAAAGATCCATTTCACAAGTTCTCTGCAATGGGGAGCGCTCTACTAAGCGACTTTAATGAGATCGACCAAGGATTAATCCATTCTGAAGAGCTCTTTCGCAGCCTCAAACAAATGGGTGAAATGGATGCTCAATTCGCCGAAGAAAAGCGTTCAGATTTAATCAAGAATCATCTCAAACGGATCGAACTGATTGAAAAAGTCTATCCTGTATTCAAGCAAAGGCTATTAGAAACACGCCAAGGATATCAAGGGCTTGTCTACCAAAAGGCGGCCGAAAATGTAAGTCAATACCTAGAAAAGACCGTCAAGCCTCATGTGTTTATCGGCTTTAATGCATTTTCAAAGGCAGAACAGACGGTAGTGGCTCACCTACTTCAATCAGAAGATCCCGGTTTTATATTCTGGGATGTTGATTGGGATTTATTGCAGAATGAGCAGCACGAGGCAAGTCATTTCATTAGGCAATATCGAAAAGAATGGAGTTTTCTCGATAGGCAGCCCCTCCCTTCAGTATTTAAAGAAAATAATGAGCTTCTTCGTAAGGAGCGCGACATCGAAGTCATAGAATGCCCCGGAGTTTTGGCGCAATGCCACGCGATGGCACAAATCCTCAATGGTTTAGAATCTTACGATAACACTGCTGTGGTACTTGCAGATGAATCCCTTTTACCTGCGGTTATCGCTCATCTTCCTGAAGATACTAGCAAAGGGTCGATCAACATCACTATGGGTGAGGCTATTATTTATACCCAAGGGGCTTCTCTAGTACGTCAATATCTAGCACTCCTAAAAGTAGCCCTACAGAAGTCCGGAGTCGTACCCACCCGATTGTTAGTTCCCTTGCTAAACCATCCGTTATTAGAAATAGAAAAGAGGGCCGAAGAAAGTAGAAAAAGTACGGTTGAATTATCCAGCTATTCACACCTACCCTTCTTTGATTTAAAAGATAACCACCGAAAGTTAAGTAGCCTACTTATCGAATTCATCGATCATCTTGCTTGTGCCGAAGCGAGTCTTTTAAAGCAAGCGGTTTATAAGGCCATTGAACTTCAAGCCTCTTACCTCAGCAGCGATCTCAGTCTAGAAAGCTTTGAAGAATTGGTATTCTCTCAAATACGAACCGGCAACTTCTCCTATAAGGGAGATCCTAATAGTGGACTTCAAATCATGGGGATTCTCGAGACCAGAAACCTCTCCTTTGACAGAGTGATTGTCTTATCACTTAATGAAGGAATCATACCGAAGGGCAAGAACGATGCCTCGCTCATTCCGCATGAAATGAAACGGGCGTTTGGACTACCGACCTACAAAGAAAAGGATGCCATTTATACCTATTACTTCTATCGTCTTTTACAGAAATCGTCGAAGGCTTATTTAACCTTTAACGGTCAACAAGGCGCCTTCGAAACTAAAGAAAAAAGCAGACTGATTTATCAATTAGAGACCCATTCTATTTTGAGAAAATCTATAATATACCGATCGGTATATTTTAATCAGTCCTTTCAGAAAAACAAAGAAGACCAAGTCAAAAAAGACGCGGCTTTCAAAGAAAGTCTACTAGCTCTTGGACATTACGGGTTTTCGCCCAGTAGTCTTAGTCGATCTATCGCAGACCCCTTAGATTTTTATAAGAAATACTTACTTCAAATTAGCTCCTACGATGAACTCTCTGAGATGATGCCGTTAAACATCTTCGGTAATATCATCCACCACACCTTAGAGTCCCTTTATAAGAGCCTCGAAAAGCCTATACTGACCGCTGAAGCCATTGGTCAGTTGTATCCAAAAGTGGCTGCTTTCACTGCCAATGCCTACACCAAAGAAAAGGTGGTTTATGACCGAGAAAAAGGACGAGGGTACCTGACCTATGAGGTGATTAAAGATTACGTGACTAAAACCCTAGAAGCTGACGCATCGCTTTGTAAAAATCAAGGAGAAATTGAATTAGTTCTTTTAGAAGAGAAACTAGAAGTAACGCTAGACTTGCCAAAGATTAGCCCGAAACCCTTCAAAATAAGAGGGCTTGTTGATCGCGTCGATCGCCTCAATAACACCCTTAGAATTGTAGACTACAAAACCGGTTCAGTCACCCCCTCTGAATTAAAGGTGGAAACGATCAGTGAGGTGTTTACCAATCACAAAAAAGGAAAGGCGCTCCAGCTGCTGTGTTACGCCTTATTCCTGTACCGAAGTGAAAAATGGAATACCGTCTACGGTGAGGAGGTATCTGCATACGTCTTTAGTACAAAGAGTCAAACCTACCTACCTCTTATCGAGGGAAAGAAGCCTATGAGCCTTACTCCAGATAAAATTAAGGAGTTCGAAGAGCTGTTGAAGCAGTATATCAAGTCTCTTTTTGAAGGAGACTACTTTTCACTTGATAAGCCCGAGTAGTTTCCACTTTGAACCACCGCTTCTAATTTTTTTGAAATTAGATCAAGTCCTAAGTTTCCGATAGATCCCAAATGAGTATGAGCGGCCTCTTTATTCGGCACGTAGTTTTTGGTCGCTATGTCTTCTGCCATCTTTTTATAAGCGTCTCTAAACGGCATCCCAGCACTTACCATACTATTTAAAGTGTCAACACTCCATAAATAGGTGTACTTCTCTTGCTCTAATAACGCCTTTGATGGGGTCATTTTCGAAAGTGAAAACGAAAAAATACTGAGCAGCTCCTCAATAGTTAAGAAACTGTCCATCAACATCGGCTTGGTCAATTGAAGATCTCTGTGATAACCTGTCGGCAAATTCGCTAGAATGGTTGAGATCTGTACCGACACTCCTTGTAAGGCATTCCCCTTGGCGCGAATGAGTTCAAACACGTCTGGGTTTTTCTTGTGAGGCATGATACTGCTCCCGGTGGTGATTTCGTCATCAAAAGAAAGAAAACCAAAATCCTGACCCATGTATAAGCAGATGTCTCCGGCTAATTTGCTCAGCGTAGCACCCAATTGAGCGATGGCATTGATGGCTATTCTCTCTATTCGACCTCGAAGCATTTGAGAAGCAATCGAATTTACCTTAACCACCTCAAAACCGATAAGTTCAGTCGTTAAAAGACGATCAATGCCGAAGTTTGAACCATATCCCGCCGCCGAACCGAGGGGATTTTGATTCGAGACCACTGCGGCTGCCTTAAGGGCTACGATGTCGTCACATAGTGTTTCGGCATAAGCCGATAGCCATAAGCCAAACGACGAAGGCATGGCGACTTGTAAATGGGTATATCCCGGCATCAGAATGTCGCGATGCTTTTCAGACAACTCGAGCAACAAGCGAGCAAAATCAGCAGTGCTTTCTATAAGTTGCTCCAAAGAATCGGTAACGTAAAGTTGTAATGCCGTAATCACTTGATCATTTCTAGATCGAGCGGTGTGAATCTTTTTTCCTACCGAACCGTATTTGTCAGTAAGGTAATATTCGATGTATGAGTGTATGTCTTCAAAACTTTCTGGAATACTAAAATCTGAAAGAGCCACTTGCTTTTCAAGTTCGCTAAGGCCTTCTAATAGTTGATTGAGTTCAAGCAGTTCTAAAAACCCACATTTGTGTAACATTCTAGCGTGAGCAGCCGAAGCTTTGACATCATAGATGGCCAGGTAACGATCATAATGACGGTCGTTTCCGACGGTGAAATTTTCGATAGAAGCTTCTGTTGAAATTCCCTTTTCCCAAAGTTTCATGGCAAGACTAGTTTACAGATTTAAAAAAAGATTCAAGTAGATCAGTGTATAAAACAACTGCCTCTTCTATTTCGTGAAGGTAGATAAACTCATCGGCCTGATGAGAACGAAGGCTATCTCCGGGGCCCATTTTCATCGATTTACAGCGAAGGGCTGCCTGATCGGATAAGGTCGGAGACCCATACGTTTTTCTCCCTAGTGACTTTCCTGCTAATACTAGCGGGTGGTTCGATTCAATTCCTGAAGATCGCAAATGCGTCGATCGAGCGGTCATTTGACAAGGAGCGTGCGTTCTGAAGTAGGCGTCTACTTCCTCGTTAGTATAGGCGTCGGTAACACGAACGTCTACTACCAAGGCAACCTCAGCAGGTACTACATTATGTTGTTTCCCCGCAGAAACTTGGGTAACGGTAGTCTTGACACTCCCGAGCATTTCAGACTTCTTCTCAAACTCAAGTTCTTCAAACCACTTTAGGACATCGCCTAATTTGTAGATCGGATTATCATCGTTAGGATGTGCCGCATGTGAAGGTGTTCCCTTCACAATTGCGTCATATACCAACAGCCCCTTTTCGGCAATAGCTAGGTCGAGTAAGGTAGGCTCTCCTACAATCGCCAATTCAAATTCAGGCAGTAGGGGGAGAATGCCTCTCAAACTATTCTTGCCTGCGGTTTCCTCTTCGGCAGAAGCGACCATCACTAGGTTATAAGGGAGGTCTGAACGGTTGTAAAAATGAACAAAAGTGGCCATAAGTGAAACCAGTGGCCCTCCTGCGTCGTTGCTGCCAAGCCCGTATAATTTACCGTCTATAGCCTCAGGGGTGAAAGGGTCTCTAGTGTAAGCCTTGTTCGGACGCACAGTATCGTGGTGCGAGTTTAATAGGAAGTAGGGTTTTGAAGGGTCTTCGTGTTTATTAACGGCGATAACACTATTCCCCTCTCTTCGGGTAATTACTCCGTACTTCTTGAGCCAAGCGTCAATAAGTTCAGCCGTTTGATCCTCCTCCTCAGAAAAAGAAGGCGTGGCAATGAGTGATTTTAAAAGTTCGATTGCAGAGCTAGTCAGTTCTTCTAGCGACATAATAAGGTGTTTTGATGATTGATGAGTGTTTCTTCATTGGCAATAATCACCTCAGAAACTCCATTGTTTATCGCCTGAAAACCATTGTGTAGTTTCGGAAGAATGCCTCCAGACAATGCTCCCGAGGCTTTTAGCTTCTCATAAGAAGCATAGTCTAATTCTTTAATTAAGCTTTCAGAGTCTTCTAAATCTCGAAGGATTCCCGGAATTCCCATGAGTAACGCCAATTTTACCGTATGATCTGAGGTTAATGCAGTAGCCACTGCAGTTGCTACCGTATCTGCGTTGGTATTAAGCAATTGTCCTTGTCCGTCGCTAGTGATCGCAGAGAAAACAGGTGTTATGCCTAATTGAAGGAGCTCGTTGATAGCCGAGTTATCTACCGATCTAATGTCTCCTACAAACCCGTAATCAATCGGGGTAGCTGGCCTTTTATCACAAGTAATAATGCCAAGATCAGAGCCGTTGATGCCCAAAGCCTTTTGACCTAAGGCATTCAGTCGCGCCACTAATTGAGTATTTACCTTGCCGGCATACACCATGGTAACGATATCTAATTGAGCAGCGTCTGTAACTCTTCGGCCATCGATAAGATGGGGTTGCATCCCCATTTTTTCACTTAAGCTAGAAGCATCTCGTCCGCCACCATGAACCAAGATCTTTGGTCCTTGATGAGCGACAAAATGCCGGAGTACTTGATCACACTTTTCAGGGGATTGCAATAATTCTCCTCCGATTTTCAAAATAAATAAAGAACTCATGATTCAAGTAACTTTTGAATGATGTAGGCCGCAGAGTAGGTTCTATTATTCGCCTGCTCGATCACCAACGATTGTTCAGAATCTAGAACAGCGTCGGTTGCAATCACGTTTCTTCTCAATGGCAGGCAGTGCATAAACTTCGCAGAACCCAACTTCTCAGGAGTAATCATCCAATGATCGAGACCAGTACTAACCGCACCATAGTCGGCAAACTGAGACCAGTTTTTAACGTAAACAAAATCAGCTCCTTCAAGGGCTTTATCTTGATCGTATTCAACCTTAGTATCTCCTACAACGGCAGGGTCTAATTCATATCCCTTCGGGTGCGTGATTACAAAATCAACATCGGTAGCTTGCATCATAAGAGCGAACGAATTGGCTACTGCATGCGGAAGAGCTCTGGGGTGTGGCGCCCAACTAAGAACCACTTTGGGTCGGTAAGTACAATTCTCTGCGATAGTAATCGCATCAGCAAGCGCCTGAAGGGGATGTTCAACCGCACCCTCCATACTAAAGACAGGCACGGTAGCGTGAGCAACAAAAGCCGACATCACTCGATCATTAATATCTGCCTCCTTATCAGTTAGCGTTGGAAATGATCGAATTCCTATAACATCAGCGTACTGAGACACAACTGCGGCAGCCTCCTTGATATGCTCTGCTTTAGTACTATTCATGATGGCCCCATCTTCAAACTCAAGTGCCCAACCGCTTTCGCCGATTTGCATGACCATTACTTTCATCCCTAGCTTGATCCCTGCTAATTCAGTACTAAGTCTTGTTCTCAAACTGTTGTTGAAAAATAGCAGACAAAGCACCTTGTCTTTGGTGTAAGGCTTTGCAATATCCTGGCTTTGTTTCAAAGAAAGTGCCTCTTTCACTGCGTCTGGCGTAGATACTAGATCTCTAACGCTGGTGTATTTTTTCATGATAATCGCTTTATCTCACTGAGGAGGGTTGATAATGCCTCCTTAGTACAATTAAGGGGCGGAAGAATTCGAACCACATTAGGGTTGCTTGAAGACCCAACAAATAGATGGCTTTCTTCTAATAAAGCCTTGCGAAGCGCGGCCGTTGGTTTTCCAAAATCTAGACCGATCATAAGCCCCGCACCTTTAATCTTGGCCTCGATACCTAGTCGATCAACCTCTTCCCTAAAATGGGTTTCTAATTCTCTCGCATTGGCAATTAAGTTTTCCTCTTCAAGAACGTCTAAGACCGCTAAAGCAGCTTTACAGGCTAAATAATTTCCGCCAAACGTGGTTCCTAATTCACTTTTAACGGCCTCGTGTTTTTCGTGTATAAGCACCCCTCCAATGGGGAACCCATTCCCCATTCCCTTGGCCATACTGATAAAGTCTGGTTCTAGATCAAAGCGCTGAAAGGAGAAAAAACTACCGCTTCTACCAAAACCAGATTGAACCTCGTCTGCGATAAGCAGGGTGCCTGTTTTTTTGCATTGCTCGTTAATCTCAGAAGCAAAATCTAAGCTGGGTTGATCTAGTCCTCCAACCCCTTGAATGGTTTCTATAATTACGGCGCAATACTGTTCTGTGGCTAATAATTGCTCTAATTGTTTGTGGTCACCAAAAGGAATAAAATCGACCTCATGACCACCATTGAGCGGGGCTACAATCGAAGGATTGTCTGTAGCTGCAACTGCTGCTGAAGTTCTTCCGTGAAAGCTCCCTTTAAAGGCGAGAACCTTTTTTCGTCCGGTCTTGAATGAGGCTAATTTAAGTGCGTTCTCATTTGCCTCGGCCCCACTATTACACAAAAACAAAGCGTAGTCCTCATTTAATTTCGCATTTAATCGCTCAGCGAGTTCCTCCTGAAAACGATTGAGAACAACATTCGAATAGAATCCGATTTGTTCTAACTGCTCGGTAAGTGCTTTTACATAGTGCGGATGGCTGTGTCCAATCGAGATCACCGCATGCCCCCCGTAATAATCGGTATATTTTACCCCATTGCTGTCGGTAAGTTCCATCCCTTTAGCCGAGACTAATTCAATCGGATACTGAGCGTAAACCTGATATAAACTCATAACTTAAGTCGTCGATTTAATTTCGTTGATTTTATCAAAAGAGGCCGTAAGTCCCTGTATAAATGCCGAACTCATTCCTGAATGCTCCATGACATTAAGACCGGTTATCGTGCATCCGCTCGGAGTGGTAACGCGATCAATCTCTGCCTCAGGGTGATTTCCCGATTCGATAAGCAATCGAGCTGCTCCATAAGCCGTCTGCGTGGCAATTTTTAAAGCGACCTCTGACTCAAATCCTAATTGAACTCCGCCTTGTGTATTGGCTCTAATGAGTCTCAACCAAAAAGCGATTCCACTCGCACAAAGTACGGTGGCAGCCTGCATTTGAGCCTCTTCAATGGCCAAGGTCTCTCCAACATGTGCAAATAGTTCTTCAACCTCTGAAAGTCTTGAAAACCCTGTCTCGTTCGAGGCAATTAAGGTCATTGAAGCCTGTACAGAAATAGCCGTGTTGGGCATAGCACGATAAACGGCAGTGTCAGACCCTAAAACCGCCTCAAGCTGTTCGATTTGATATCCAGCAGCCGTGCATACGACTAAACAATTCTTTTGAAGACTTTGTTTTATCTGTCTTAAAATACGGTCACATTGACTGGGTTGAACCGCAATGATAACGACATCGGCCTTAGTAACCGCCTGAATGTTATCACTAGTCACCTCAACATTTTCTTTGGTTGACCAGCTAGAAAGCGAAGCTGTTTTTCTTCTTGTAAGTACCAAAGAGTGTCCTGTTTGATGAAGCCCTGAGGCAATACTTAGTCCCAGATTTCCTGCTCCTATAATGGTGATAGTCGACTTCATTAGTATCCTATAGATTTAAATAACAGGCCTTCAGATTCGTCAAAGCCAAACATGAGATTCATATTCTGTACCGCTTGTCCTGCTGCCCCTTTCAATAAATTGTCAATGGCAGAGGTAATCAGCAGTGTGTCGTTATGTTTATGAAGATGGATTTGACAATTATTTGTACCTACCACCTGCTTTAGGGATATCGGTGCTTTTACCACCTGAGTAAAGGCTGCGTCCTTGTAAAAGGCTTCGTATAGGTCGTAGGCCTCTTTCAGAGATCCCTCGAATTCACAATATGATGTGGCGAAAATTCCTCTAGCAAAGGCTCCTCGCTGCGGAAGAAAAAACAGCTTTGGAGCACCTTCAGCCTTCTGGGTGAGTTGCTCCCCAATTTCAGCTAAGTGCTGATGGGTAAAAGCTTTATACCACGAAAGATTGTTCAGTCTATAGCTGAAATGCGAGGTCTCTGAAAGCGAGGCCCCTGCTCCAGTGCTTCCTGTTGTAGCGTTACTATGGATCGAAGTCTGTTCATCTATTTTATCGTGATGAAAAAGCGGTGCTAAACCTAGGGTAATTGCGGTTGCGAAACAGCCCGGATTAGCAATATGATTCGCGTTTTGAATCTCCTGTCTTCTCAGTTCAGGTAATCCAAAAGTAAAGTGATAGCCTCCCCATTTTGAATGGTTAATATGTCTGAACTCATTGCTGAGATCAATGATCTTATCCTGATCAGCGAGTACCTTGTGCTCTTCTATAAAAGATTTAGAGGCTCCGTGCGGAAGCGCAAGAAACCATACGTCTGCACCCGCTTTAATGGTATCGCTAAAGTTTAAATCGACTCGATTTGAAAGCTCAGGCATCACTTCTGCCACCGACTGACCCGCTTTCGAACGACTGATGAGTTGCGTTAGTTCTACCCCCTTATGAAAGGCAAGAACTCGAATTAATTCAGCTCCTGTATATCCTGTTGCACCTATGACAGCAACCTTAATCTTGTGGTTTTGCATGGTGTGAAATTTGAATGGCGTTACTATAAATTTTGATGAACCCTTTAGCGTCTCTAGAATCCCACGCTTTGTTGGTCTCACCGTAAGTGGCGACTTTCGACTGCATCATATCGTAAGGGGACTCAATGCCCTCTAAGGTAAATCGATACGGATGCAGCGTTAAATAAACAGCTCCTGTGACTCGTTCTTGACTGCGCTCTAGATAAGCCTCGGTATCTCTCATTACGGGGTCTAGCAATTGACCTTCGTGAAGTAACATCCCGTAAAACTGAGCCAATTGCTGTTTTTGATATTGTTGCCACTTTGTAAGCACATGTTTTTCGAGAAGTTCGTGAGCTTTCAGAATGATCATTGGTGCGGCAGCTTCAAAACCAACACGCCCTTTAATCCCTAAAATCGTATCCCCCACATGGATATCTCTCCCAATAGCAAAGGGCGCAGCAATCTCTTCAAGCAGGGTAATTAATTCAGTCGGAGAACCTTTTTGTCCATTTACTGAACTTAATTCTCCGCTCTTAAACTCAAGAGTTAATTTCTCAGGTGTTGACTTTTCAAGTTGTGACGGATAAGCCGACTCCGGAAGCCCCGTCGAAGAAGTTAACGTTTCTGCTCCTCCTACAGACGTTCCCCAAATTCCTTTGTTTACTGAATACTTCGACTTTTCAAAGCTAAATTCGTAACCATGGCTTTTCAGGTATTCAATCTCTTCTTCTCTTGATAAAGTGTTATCTCTAATCGGGGTGATAATTTCAATTTCTGGGGCAAGTACGCTAAAAATTAAATCAAATCGAACTTGATCGTTTCCTGCTCCGGTCGAACCGTGAACGATTGCATTTGCACCTACCTTTTTTGCATATTCAATGAGCACCATTGCCTGAGTAGCACGTTCTGCACTCACCGATAACGGATACGTATTATTTCTAAGTACATTTCCATAAATCAAGAAACGCAGCACTTCGTTATAAAGTCGATCGCGTGCATCAATACACTCATAATGACTTACTCCGAATGCCAAGGCCTTTTCTTCAATGGAAGCAACCTCTGCAGCTGAAAAGCCCCCCGTATTCACGGTAACCGCATAAACCTCATTGTGCTGATCACTTGCCATTAAGTGTGCACAATAAGAGGTGTCTAGTCCTCCTGAATAAGCAATAACTATTTTATTTTTCATCGTTCTTGATTTTTTGATTTAAATGATTGTCATACAACATGCCGGTACAAAGGCACATTTTACGGTTCGTTCGAGTTAGGATGTCGTAGTTGAGACAGGTTTGACATCCGTCCCAAAATTTAGGGTCATCGGTTAGCTCATTAAAAGTCACAGGCTTATATCCTAATTGATAATTGATCTTCATTACCGCAGACCCTGTAGTGATACCAAAGATTTTAGCTTCTGGGTATTTTTGAATAGAAAGTTCTAGAGTCTTCGACTTAATCGCTTTAGCAAGTCCTCTTCCTCTATACTCTTCGGGAATAATAAGACCCGAGTGAGCGACGAAGTTCTTTCCGCCCCACACTTCGATATAACAGAAGCCGGCAAAAGTATCTCCATCTAAGGCGATAACGGCATTCCCGTTAGTCATCTTGGTTTTGATGTACTCAGGGCTACGACGGGCAATACCTGTACCGCGCTTTTGTGCAGCGTCCTGAATAGTGTCGCAGATATGTTCTGCAAAGCGATGAAAAGATTCATCGGCAATAAATAGATCCATGATTAAAGAATCGTTGGGTTGTTTAAAAGTAAAAGGGTAATTGAGAATTCAGAGGGGGAAATGGACTCACCTATTTCCATAACAGCACTACACCCTTACGGGCGGCGACGGCGAATGCGTCGGATAGGAGTAATAATGTGCTGTGTCATTTTCACGGGGTAAAGCTACTCTTTTATGTGAGCCACACAATGTTTTGTTGAATTTTTAACAAAAAAGTGCTTTGTGAAGAAATTGTGCCTGAGGGAGTTACTGTGTTTGATGCTTTCGCAGGATTACTGCTTTTTGCTCAAAAAGATTGAGCAAGCAATCGATTAGCGCAGCCTTTTCAAACAAAAAACGCGGCCCGATTTGGGCTGCGTTTGATGGTGCTTTAAGTGGAGAATACCGGATTCGAACCGGTGGCCTCTTGCCTGCCAGGCAAGCGCTCTAGCCAACTGAGCTAATCCCCCAGAAGTGGGCGCAAGATAGTGAAAATGGGTGATTTGAATTAAAAATGATTATGAATTAGGAAGGTACCAAAACGATTCATTTCAAAAAATTACACTACCTTAACTTAATGAAAATCAAAGTATTGCATTTTCTCGTGTTTTTTGTTTTATCCTCGCCATGCTTCGGACAAAATCAGGAATCCATGAGGGTGATTACTAGTATTGGCGATACCATAACGGTAAATCGCAATGTCTTTGAGTTTTTTAAGTCCCAAGAATTCCCAAGATACAACCACAACAATCACTGGTATTGGAATAATTGGTACTGGTCTAATTACTCTTTTGAAACTGGTGCTCTTAGATCCCCATCAGATTTTTATCGAATACAAGAATGGACACGTAGAAGCATAAATGGAGAGATAGGCTCCCTTACCGGAGGGTTAAACCAATCCATTATTAATCAAGAAAGAAAAGACTCCTATCAGCCGAGAAGGTCATTCAGCAATTCCTCAAGCAGGCCCTACATTTCGCGGAACAGCTCCTCTAACTCAACCACCATCAAAAAACAGAACTAACTAAAGACTAATTCGTCAGAGTTCCTAAAAGTACTATTTCATCTTCTGCTGTTAATTTCTTGAACAAAGTTACCGGGGTTTTACTCAAGTTCGGATACTTAGAACGAGCGACTAATTTTACAGAAGATGGGGTTTGTTTTTTGTTTCCGAGATATTTTAAATACACCTTCCACTCTCCTCTTAAGTTTTGATCAATAAAGAATTCGAGACTAGAAAGGCCGAGTGCTTTGTTATTATTAATGAGATCTAAATTGGCCCAGGTGCTATAATTTTCAGTGAAATATTGATTCTCTGGATTGACAAAAAAGAGTTCGAACTCTGTTTCGGTTTCATCAAAATACAAAGTCACCTCGGTACCTGCCTCCTCTGAATCCCATTCAAAATCTAGGTCTGCAAAGGCTTCCTTATTTCGCTTCAAAAACGAATCATAGCTGCGATCAAAATTGTACAACAGACCCTCTTCAGAAGGAGCTACTATAAACCCATTATTTACAAGATTGGTTGCTCGAACATATAGCGATAACGCTTTCTGTAATTGTCCTAGTGACTCATAGGTGTCTGCAAGGTCTAGATACGATTGTAAATAATTGGGTCGTAGCTTAAAGGCCGTCTGAAAAAAGTTCAGTGATGCTTTAAAGTCTCCTGTCGAATGAAGCCAATATCCATAAGCTTTTAAAGAAGGGGCGTGATCACCATACTTATCTAGATAGGTTTGATGAAGCTCTGCAAGCTCCTGACTCAGATTCAGGTCATTCATTTTCTGGGCAACTGAAATCCAGTCGTAATTAGAGAATGAAGATCCCGCTCTAGATAAATAGTCTATTAGGTTCTCTCCGTCGTCGAAAGACTGAATGAGTTTAGACTGTTTTGAATCGTATAGATCGTCATTTTCAAGCACCTCATATTTGAAAAGATTGTCGTCTAGGCGTGCAAGATCAATGGGCTTTCCATCTTCTCCGACCGGATGAATGTTCGAATTCTGAGTATTGATAATGACCATTCCGCCGGCTCCAAAAGATCCGTAACGCGTATTTGCAGATCGAGACGGGATGATGGCTAGTCTAAAAATACTGTTGGCATCTAACCAAGTAGGATACGTGTCGTATAACACGTTATCAATGTCATATCCAGCTGGAATAGCACTAAAACTAGCCGTTTCTCTCAGGAAAATCTGAGGCATTCCTTGTTCGTCATTGGCAATTTTCACTCCCGGAAATCGCCCTCGTATCATGGTTGCAAGGTCTCCGCCCGCTTGAACCATGTTCTTTTCATTCATGGTTCTAATCTGATAACTCGCAGCCTCTGTATCTAAATACCCAAAGACCGTTTTTACAATGGCCGGGTTGGCATTGTATTCTTTGTACAGCTCTTTTAAGGTTTTCTGACCTTTTCGGGTAACCACCACGTTGTCAAGTTCGGTGATTTCATCCTCTAATTGAACGTTCAGCGTTCGGGTAACATCTTCGACAACAAAAACGAGACTTCGCTTACCAGGAAAAGAGAATTGAAGACGATCGCCAATGTTAGCCATAATCTCATAACCTCCCCGATTATCTGTTGTAATACTGGTCTTTTGAGTTAGGTTCTCAACCGTACCAAGCGGCAACGCAGCAAACTGATCACTGAGCGTTCCCTTCACTAATTGTTGTGCAGTAAGTAAGCCACTACTAAGAATAAGAAATAAAAATAAAAACGCTTTTTTCATGAACTTAAAATTGTACTTATCAAAGATAATATCTGAAGCCTACTAAAATTTGCTAAGGCTTCGTTAAATTGGGATACAAAATAGTCGCCTATGATTCGGCCTGCCATCAAAACAGATCTCTCGAAGATCATTCAAATCACTCAGGCATGCGCAAAGTATCTATGTGAGATGGGAATCTTTCAGTGGAACGAAAACTATCCGTCTCTTGAAGCCTTCGAAAAAGACCTTTTTAATGAGGAACTTTTTGTCTTAGAAATTGAGGGTGAAGTCATTGGAGCCATTGTGATATCAACCATAAAAGACGATATATACGAACCGATTGATTGGCTAACTGAAGACTCAACAAACGGATATCTTCATCGCCTATGCGTACATCCCAAACATCAAGGCAAGGGTCATGCCCGTGCACTGCTCGACTTTGCTGAAACTCATCTCAAAGAGCTGGGGGCGGTATCGGTTCGGTTAGACACCTTTTCAAAGAATCTTCGCAATAATAAACTCTACGAGGCTCGAGGCTATAGACGCCTTGGTGATGTGTACTTTGAGCAGAAAAGTCCTTTTCCGTTTCACTGTTACGAGAAGCTTTTATAGATAATCTTACCTTTGGTTTATGGATCCTTATACCCTCGAGTTACGTATAGACAATCGTATTGGTAGAATCACATTTGGTCATCCATCAAAAAATGCGATGACCAGCGAAATGTTGAATAAGCTTGCCGAACTCATCGACAAAGCCAATGAATCGCAATTGTGCGCGATTGTGTTATCCTCTGTTGGCTCTTCGGTTTTCTGTGCAGGGGCAAATTTTGATGAGTTACTCGCTCTTGAAAATCAGGAACAAGCAACGGCATTTTTTAGCGGCTTTGCCAAAGTAATTTTAGCTATCCGAAGATCAAAAGCGCTAGTAATTGGCCGCATTCAGGGTAAGGCTGTCGGAGGAGGTGTAGGATTAATTGCATCTTGTGATTACTGCTATGCTACAGAAACGGCATCGATTAAACTCTCTGAGATTGGCATTGGTATTGCTCCGTTGGTTATAGAACCAGCGGTTAGCCGAAAAATTGGGGTTGGAGCCATGGCAGAGTTCGCACTGAACCCCAACGAATGGAAGAACTTTGAATGGGCTGAAACAAACAAATTATACCAATCGGTATATTCTAGTGAAGTAGAATTAGACAAAGCCCTCGAAGAAAAACTAACCCAACTCTCAAGTTATAGTCCTGATGCATTAGCCGCTTTAAAACAATCGCTTTGGGAAGGAACCGAAAATTACGAAGAACTGCTTTTCAAGAGAGCCGAAGAATCGGGTAAACTCTCCCTCACACAGAACGCTCGCTCGATTCTTACCGCGTTCAAAAATCGTCGCAATGCATAAGATCACGAGCACGCTACCGGTCTATTTTGCCAGTGACCAACACTTCGGAGCGCCAGACATCTCGTCGAGTCGAGATAGAGAATTGCGCTTTGTAGAGTGGCTTGAAGGGCTTGAAGGCAAGACTGATGTGTTATTCTTGCTAGGAGATTTATTTGACTTCTGGTATGAGTACAAAGAAGTAGTGCCTAAAGGGTTTACCCGAGTATTAGGAACATTAGCCCGGCTAAGAGATAAAGGAATGACGATTTATTTCTTCGTAGGAAATCACGACCTCTGGATGGGAGATTATTTCGAGAAAGAGCTCCAAATACCTGTCTTTCATGAGCCACAGCTTTTTGAAATTCAAGGTAAACGATGCTTCATCGGCCACGGAGATGGCCTTGGGCCCGGCGATAAAGGGTATAAACGAATGAAAAAACTATTCACTAACCCATTAGCTAAATGGTGTTTTTCGAGGCTTCACCCCAATTTTGCGGTACGATTAGGCAGATCGGCCTCTCTTAATAATAAACTCATCTCTGGTGACGAGGATGTCACATTTAAAGGAAGAGAAAATGAGTGGTTAATCGCTTATTGCGAAGAAAAACTAAAACAGCGTTCCTTTGACTATTTCTTATTTGGTCATCGCCATTATCCAATGAAAGTGCACCTAAATGGTGGCTCCTTTTACTTCAACACGGGAGATTGGTTAAGATATGATAGTTACGCCGTTATGGAAAAGGGAGAGTTAAGTCTCAAGAGTCTTCGTTCAGACGTTAGTTTTCCTGAGATTCTCTGAGATCTTTCAGCTGCAATTGCAGTTGGCGTTTACCGTTCCAGTTATTTTCACCAATAGTTACCAAAAGATCGACTTTATTCTTGGTGTGCTCAATCGCCTCCCCAAAACCGAAACCAATAAGGTCAAAGCCGTGACAGCGAGCCTTCAAATGTTTGCCTTCTGAGCCGATCAATCGAACCGCTTCAAGTTGAACCTGGTTTAACCGAAAGACAGGTTCAGGATTGTCAGGGCCAAAAGGCTCAAAGCGATTCAAGATTCGAAAGTTTCTTTGAGAAATAAAGGAAGGTTCGATTACATAGTCGTAGATCACCTCGGGCTCTTTATGTTCAGGCTTTAGGGTTTGCATCACCTGTTTTTCAAAGGCATCTTTAAAATCTTGGTAAGAGGACTCCTTGAGGCTTAACCCGGCTGCATAGGCGTGACCACCAAACTGTATTAAGTGCTCAGCACAGGCATCAATGGCCGAATAAATATCATATCCCTGTACCGATCTTGCTGAGGCCGCTAGATACTCTCCGCTTTTTGTAAAAACAAGTGTCGGACGATAATAAGAACTTATGAGTCTTGAGGCAACAATACCAATAACTCCCTTGTGCCAATCAGGATGATACACCACGGTACTGCAGCGATCTTCTTCGCCAAGATCTTTAATTTGCTGAAGGGCTTCCTCACTTACCGTCTGATCTGTGCTTCTTCGATCGATATTAAACTGCTCAATGGCCTTGGCCTCCTTTTCGGCAGCACTCAAATTATCGGTCAACATTAAACTAACGGCATAAGTGCCTTGTTTCATGCGGCCTGCCGCATTTATTCTTGGTGCTAATGAAAAATTAAGATCTGTTAAGCTAACTACATCACGCTTCGCCTGACCTAACAAGGCTTTAAAACCAGGTCTAGGATTCTTGGTGATCACCTCAAGCCCTAAATGGGCTAACACCCTATTTTCACCCATCACAGACACTACATCAGCACCAATAGCAACGGCTACCAAATCAGTTAACGGCATCAAATATTCGAGGCCTCGACCTTCACTAATCTCAATAGCTTGTAAAAGCTTAAAGCCAACTCCACATCCGCACAGTTCTTTGAAAGGATATGCGCAATCTAGGCGTTTAGGGTCTAAAACAGAGATCGCATTGGGCAGTACATCTCCTGGTGTATGGTGGTCACAAATCACCATATCAACCCCCAAGCTATTGGCAAAATCGACTTCTTCAATCGACTTGACACCACAATCAAGGGCGATGATTAAAGAAAAGTCATTATCACTTGCGAATTGAATCCCCTGGTAAGAAAGGCCGTAGCCCTCTAGATATCGATCAGGAATGTAATACGAGACCTCAACCCCCTGCTTTTCAAGATAACTGTAAACTAGAGCTACTGCGGTAGTACCATCTACATCATAATCACCAAAGATTAAGATTCGTTCGCCGGCAGCAATAGCCTGCTTGATACGAGACACCGCACGATCCATGTCCTTCATTAAGAAAGGATCATGTAACTGATCGATTTCTGGTTTAAAAAAGGTGAGGGCGTCGGCATATGTTTTTATGCCACGACTAACGAGTAACCTAGAAAACTTTCGATCTAAAGGCTTTGTTGGGTCTTGATTAAACGCTTCGTGAAGCGCATCTACCCAAGCCGAATCTGGTTTGTCTCTTTGGGACCACCGCATTTACGCGGTCTTATGATGAAAGATTGTTTCGATCTTTAATTCTGCAAATTGACGAAACATCTCCATTACACCACAATATTTCTCTACTGAAAGATCTACACAACGCTGAAGTTTTTCTTCGTTGAGCCCGCTTCCCTCAAAATGATATTCTACTCTAACGTGGCTATAGGTCTTAGGGTGCTCGTCTGTTAAATCGGCAAAGGTTTCAACTCGAAAGTCGTCTACCTTTAATTTCATTTTATCGATAAGAGAAGCAACGTCAAGACCTGAACAACCTGCTAGCGAAGAAAGCATGAGGGCCTTGGGAGTCACTGGACTGTGTTTCTCGTCTTTGCTACCATCGTTGATATGAAAAGTTGTTCCTGTTAGACTGTTGGTTTCAAAGAGCATACCGCCCTTCCACTTCGTTGTGATATGATTCTGCATATTCTTTTACTTAATTCGATTCTTAAATATAGGGGTTAATCCTGCATTTTAGCCTCAGGGCCGATGACCAAAACAAACTCTCCTCTAGGAGCCGTTTCTTCAAAATGGTCAATCAATTCGGCAAGTGAGCCCCGCAGGGTTTCCTCATACATTTTGGTCAATTCGCGAGAAATACTCGCCGGGCGGTCAGCACCAAAAATTTCTGCACACTGTTTTAAGGTTTTGAGAATTTTATGAGGTGATTCATAAAATACTACCGTCTTATTCTGTGCTGCCAAGAGTTCGAGTCGGCTCACTCTTCCTTTTTTAGGAGGTAAGAATCCTTCAAACACAAAACGATCGCAAGGCAATCCGCTCATAACAAGCGCTGGCACAAAAGCAGTTGCTCCAGGAAGGCATTCTACCTCGACTCCTTCTGCAATTGATGCTCTAACTAATAGAAATCCTGGGTCTGAAATAGCCGGAGTGCCCGCATCGCTGACAAGAGCTATTTGCTTCCCTTCCTTTAACTGATCAACCCATTTTTTAGTGGTGTGATGTTCGTTGTTCAGATGATAAGCGTGTACACCCACACTGATTTCGAAATGATTCAAAAGCTTTAGACTTACTCTGGTGTCCTCGGCAAGTACTAGATCTACTTCTTTCAGTACGCGAAGTGCGCGAAGCGTAATATCCTCAAGATTACCAATAGGTGTGGGTACGACGTATAGCTTGCCTGGCATTAGCTTATTTTTCGATTTCAGAAACCAATTTTCTTATGGTATCGATTCCCGGAGTGATTAAATCCTCTTTCTGTGGGTTTCGCTCAGGAACGTGTTTTGACCGAAAGAGCACCCCCTCTGCTATACGCTCGAACCTCCTTGAAAAGGCGATCCTGAAGGTGAACGAAAGCGATGGTATTTTCATGGTACAATTTTGAATAAAAATACAACCTAAAAGAAAGCCGCGGGGCTGTATCTGCGTTAAATCTTCCTATTTTTGAATTTAGACTCTTTGCGAATGTTTTTAGAAAACCCTGTAACCCCTAATGCCCCATACGGGTGGATCGAAGTAATCTGTGGATCTATGTTCTCGGGAAAAACCGAAGAACTTATTCGCAGGTTAAAGCGAGCTAAAATCGCAAAACAGCGGGTCGAAATCTTTAAACCCTTAATTGATACTCGATATGATGAAACGATGGTAGTTTCTCATGATGACAATCAAATACATTCAACACCGGTTCCTGCAGCAGCGAATATTCGATTGCTAGCAGATGGTTGCGATGTGGTTGGAATTGATGAAGCCCAATTTTTTGACGATGAAATCGTAGCGGTTTGTAATGATCTTGCAAATAAGGGGGTTCGAGTAGTAGTTGCAGGTCTTGATATGGATTTTAAAGGAAATCCTTTTGGCCCAATGCCTAATTTAATGGCGACCGCTGAATACGTTACTAAGGTTCACGCCATCTGCAAGCGCACAGGCAACTTGGCCAACTATTCACATCGTATTGCTAATGGTGAAAGCTTGGTGCTTCTTGGCGAGAATCAAGAATATGAACCCCTAAGTAGAGCGGCCTTTCACAAGGCAACTCAAGAAGAAAAAAAGCGCAATGATCGCTAAAACAAGGCTTCAAGTAAGCAGAACTGCTCTTGAATATAACTTTCATTTTTTTAAAACTGCCGCTGGCCCAAAAGCTAAACTTATGGGAGTGGTCAAGGCGAATGGCTACGGCACCGACCTTATTCAACTCAGTCAGTGGTTAGTTGAAATGGGGGCAGATGCCCTTTGTGTGGCTTACACTCCTGAAGGTATTGCGCTTCGAAGAGTAGGGATAACCGTTCCGGTTCTTGTGTTGCATCCGCAAGTTGAAGATCTAGAGAATGCAATAGCTGAAGGCTTATCACTTAGTATCTATTCGATATCTTTTTTAGAAACTCTGGTAGCCATAGGGGCAGAACAAAAAATCGATGTACACCTTAATTTGAACACCGGGCTGAATCGACTAGGTGTAAAACCACATGAAGTCGAAAAAGCTATGGCGTTGATTAAGGCCTGCCCTGAGATCGAACTAACCCATGTAATGACCCATCTCATCGGTAGCGAAGATCCCGATTTAAAAAAGGTTACCGAAGATCAGCTCAACACTTTTGAACAAAATGTGGCATTGATAGAGCAAACACTAGGTAAGACTTTAAAAAAACACGCGCTAAATAGCTCTGGAGTTCTCAATTATCCAGACGCGAGCTTCGACATGATTCGCTGTGGGATTGGGCTTCATGGATTTGCAAACGACCCGGTTTTAGACCAGCAATTAAAGCCGATAAGTACTCTTTTTTCTCAAATTTCTGCGTTGAGGACCGTTGAAAAAGGAGAGTCGGTCAGTTATAATCGTCAGTTCGTTGCTGAGGCCTCTATGACTATTGCTACCATACCTGTCGGTCACGCCGATGGATTCACGCGTGATTTAGGAAACGGTCGGGGCCAGGTATTAATTCATGGTCAGCTCGTTCCTGTGGTCGGAATGGTTTGCATGGATCTTTTCATGGTCGATGTAACAGGCCTAGAAGTTACCGTCGGAGATGAGGTGGTCCTAATGGGACAAGAACTCACTGCAAGCAAATTGGCCGAACAATCGGGTACTATTCCTTACGAACTACTTACCGGAATTGGCCCTAGAATCCCTAGGCTGTTTATCTAATGTTGTATTTATAACATTTTGTTATCAGAATTATCTAAGAGGTTGTCCTACCTTTGCGGCTCAAATTGAAACACTCATGAAAATAGCTGTTGTTGGGGCTACTGGCCTTGTTGGAACCGTAATGCTTCAAGTACTTGAAGAGCGCAATTTCCCGATTGATGAATTACTTCTAGTCGCTTCAGAGCGGTCAGTAGGGAAAACCCTCAATTTCAAGGGTGAAGATATTACCGTAATCGGGCTTGAAGAGGCTGTAGACAGACGTCCTGATATTGCTTTGTTTTCAGCAGGAGGAAGCACCTCTCTAGAATGGGCACCTAAGTTTGCAGCTGTTGGAACACGAGTGATTGATAACTCGTCTGCATGGAGAATGAATCCAAATAACAAGCTGGTGGTTCCTGAAATTAATGCAGCAGAGCTTACTGCTGAGGACTATGTTATTGCGAATCCAAACTGTTCTACGATTCAAATGGTGCTTGCCCTAGCACCTCTTCACAAAGCCTATGGAATCAACCGAGTAGTTGTTTCTACATATCAGTCGGTTTCTGGGACTGGTGTTGCAGCTGTGAGTCAGTTAGAAAATGAAGAAAAAGGGATTGAGGGGGATCGTGCCTATCCGCATCCGATTTACAGAAATGCCCTGCCCCACTGTGATGTTTTTCAAGACAATGGATTTACCAAAGAGGAGATGAAACTCATGACCGAACCTCTTAAAATCCTTTCTGACGATTCGTTGAAAATAACTGCAACCGCTGTTAGAATTCCTACTGCTGGAGGGCATTCTGAATCAGTAAATATTCGTTTTAACAAGGATTTTGAACTCGAAGAGGTCTACCGCTTACTTCGCGAAACTCCAGGTATTGTTATCGAAGATTCGCCTGAGAATAACGAATATCCTATGCCGTACAAAGCGCACGGTAAAGACGAAGTTTTTGTGGGACGTATTAGACGAGATCCTTCTGAAGCCAATAGTCTAAATCTGTGGATTGTAGCTGACAATCTTCGTAAAGGCGCTGCGACCAACGCCATTCAAATCGCAGAATATTTAGCGAGCTCTGGCTTAGTTTCTTAATTCGGGTCTTCTTTAATTTTGTAATTTTTGGGTCTAAATCTAGACTCAGATGAAACAAAATTATCTAGGAATTACCGCGCTTGCGACTGTGGCTATTTTGAGCAGTTGTCAGCAAAAAGAAACAACTATGACTCTTACCTATCCTGAAACTAAAAAAGAAGTTGTTCGAGACACTTTCTTCGAACAAGTTGTAGAGGACCCCTATCGATGGCTCGAAGATGATCGGTCAGAGGAGACTGCCGATTGGGTAAAACGTCAAAACGAGGTGACTTTTGGGTATCTAGATCAAATTCCCTACCGTAAAGATTTAAAAGATCGCCTGACAAAAATCTGGAACTACGAAAAGGTAGGAACCCCTTTTACTGAAGGTGATTACACCTATTTCTACAAGAACGATGGGCTTCAAAATCAGTCGGTTTTATATCGAAAAAAGGGGGCGGATAGCGAAGCTGAGATCTTTTTAGATCCGAACACCTTTTCTGAAGACGGAACGGTTTCACTCGCTGGGCTAAGCTTTACCAAAGATGGAAGCCTTGTCGCCTATAGTATTTCAGAGGGTGGAAGTGATTGGAGAAAAATCATCGTCATCGAAACTGAAAATAAAACTCAGGTTGGAGACACCATTGTAGATGTTAAATTCAGTGGCATTTCATGGAAAAAAAGCGAAGGGTTCTACTACTCTAGCTACGATAAGCCAGACGGTAGTGAATTGTCTGCGAAGACCGATCAGCACAAGCTGTACTATCATAAACTAGGTACTCCACAGAGTCAGGACCAACTAGTATTTGGCGGAAAAGAGAGCGAAAAGCATCGATACATCGGTGGCTCTGTTTCTGATGATGGGAATTTTCTATTCATTTCTGCATCAAATACCACCTCAGGAAACAAACTTTTTATTCAAGATCTAAGAGTACCTAACGGGGCTATAGAAACCATTCTTGGTCATGAAAATTCAGACACCTACCCTATTGACAATGTTGGAGATCGCCTAGTGATGACTACCGATTTAGGGGCGCCGAATCGAAAGGTGGTGACAGCTACTTATCCGAACCTTTCTCCTGAAAGCTGGACAGACCTCATCCCCGAAACCGAAAATGTTCTTAGCGTTAACACCGGAGGGGGCTATCTTTTTGCAGAGTATATGGTTGACGCATTATCTAAGGCGTATCAATACGACTATAACGGGAAATTGGTCAGAGAAGTTGCCCTTCCCGGCCTGGGAAGTGTTGGTGGACTAGGAGGAAAAAAGGACGCTAAAACCATCTACTATTCCTTCACTAACTACAACACCCCTTCTAGTAGTTACACCTATAATGTAGAAGACGGAACTTCTGAGCTGTATTGGAGTCCTGATATTGACTTCGACCCAGATCAGTATATCTCTGAACAAGTGTTCTATACCTCTAAAGACGGTACTAAAGTACCCATGATGATCACTTATAAAAAGGGGCTAATTAAAGACGGTAAAAACCCAACCCTTCTGTATGGATACGGAGGGTTCAACATCAGCTTAACCCCATCATTTAGCACGGCAAACGCTATTTGGATGGAGCTTGGCGGAGTTTACGCCGTTCCTAATCTTAGAGGTGGTGGCGAATACGGAAAAGAATGGCACAAAGCAGGGACTCAACTAGAGAAGCAAAATGTCTTTGATGATTTTATCGCCGCTGGCGAATACCTGATTGAAAGCGGATACACCTCGAGTGACTTCTTGGCCATTAGAGGAGGTTCTAACGGAGGATTACTTGTCGGAGCAACTCTAACACAACGACCTGATCTAATGAAGGTTGCACTA
The DNA here is from genome assembly GCA_018623195.1 of Flavobacteriaceae bacterium. Taxonomy (GTDB): domain Bacteria; phylum Bacteroidota; class Bacteroidia; order Flavobacteriales; family Flavobacteriaceae; genus UBA3478. Next base: position 25,859 of record JAAZVY010000014.1, read on the forward strand.
CCAGCTGTTGGCGTTCTTGACATGCTACGCTATCACACCTTTACTGCTGGAGCAGGATGGGCTTATGATTATGGTACTGCAGAAGACTCCAAAGAAATGTTCGATTACCTGAAAGGGTACTCGCCTGTACATAATGTAAAAGAAGGGGTTCAATATCCGGCAACTCTAGTTACCACTGGTGACCATGATGACCGTGTGGTTCCTGCGCATAGCTTCAAATTTGCGGCAGAGCTGCAGGACAAGCAATCAGGAGCACTACCTACCTTGATCCGCATTGAAACCGATGCGGGACACGGAGCAGGAACTCCAGTGAGTAAGACCATCGACCAATATGCCGACATCTTTGGATTTACCCTTTACAATATGGGTTTTGAAAGCCTTCCTAGTCCTAGAATCAGGAACGAAAACGAGAATAATTTGAAGTGATAAAGTAGTGAGGGTCTAGAAGTCGAATTCTTCTAGATCTTCAGACTTTTCTTCACGAATCACCTGATTCGCTTCGTTGCATAGAAGATTGATGCTTATCTGATCGGGTCTTATAAAATCTTCAGAAGAAACTCCGATCGAATCGTTATAACTTTCTCGCATATAATTGGCCCATACGGGAAGAGCCATGGTGGCTCCTTGTCCGTAAGTTATGTTGTCAAAGTGAACGGCGCGGTCTTCGGCTCCTACCCAAACCCCGGTAGCAAGGTTGGGAACCATTCCCATGAACCATCCGTCAGATTGATTTTGGGTCGTTCCTGTCTTTCCTGCAATCGGATTTTTAAATTCATAAGGATATCCCGTAACGGCCTCCTGATAAGCCGGGTTGTCAATCATCCAATTATGTCTTAATCGAACTCCTGACCCTGCTTCAGTAACCCCTTTTAAAAGGCTGATCATCGTGTAGGCAATTTCTTTATTGAAAACGTCTCTAGTTTGAGGAATCGCTTCATAAATAACATTGCCTGATTCGTCCTCAATTCGAGTGACAAAGGTTGGAGTCGTATGAACGCCCTGATTCGCAAAAGTGCTGTAAGCCGAAACCAGATCGAAAACTTTAATATCCGGTGTTCCTAATGCAATCGCCGGTACCGCGGGTATTCTACTTTCAATTCCTAGTCGTTCAGCTACTGATACCACTGAAGCTGGGCCTACCTTGTCAATGAGCTGTGCGGTAACGGTATTAATACTGTTGGCTAGTGCGTGTTTTAGGGTGATTGACTCACCTGAGTACTTTCCGCCAGAATTTTTTGGACACCAAGCCTCAATATTTCCATGTCTTCCTGCGCTAACACAATACGGAACATCCGGTAGTCGATCACACGGTGACATTCGTAACTGGTCGATAGCTGCTGCGTAAACAAAAGGCTTGAAAGTAGATCCCACTTGACGGGCGCCTTGAACGACATTGTCATATTGAAAATGCTTGTAGTCAGCGCCGCCAACCCACGCCTTGATGTGTCCCGTCTGCGGCTCGATACTCATCAGTGCTCCTCGAAGATGAGATTTGTAATAAAGGATCGAATCATAAGGGGTCATCACGGTGTCGCGTTCCTTGCTCGGAGCCTTCCAATCAAAGACCGTCATCTCGGTAGGGATATAAAAACTGGCCTTAATAAGGGTGTCTGACTTACCTTGCGCGCGGAGTGATCTCCAGCGATCACTGTTTCGCATGGCGCGATCAACAATACTTTCAACCTGCTCCAATTCTAGGTCGATAAATGGTGCTGTTGGGTTACTATCCTGTTTTTGCTGTCTGAAAAAAGCGGCTTGCAAATTAGAAAGGTGGCTTTCCATTGCGTCTTCAGCATTCTGCTGTAACCTACTGTCTATGGTGGTGTAGACACGTAAGCCGTCTCGGTAAATGTCGTAAGTCTCTCCTGTTGATTTCGGGTTTTCGCGCACCCAATTTTTTAGCCAAGACTGTAAATGCATTCTAAAATAAGTGGCCAAACCTTCGTTGTGAGAGTTTTCTGGAGTAAAACGAATATCAAGAGGCGTTTGTTGTAAGGAGTCACTTAACTTTTCTTCGAGGTAGCCATACTTGACCATCTGGTCTAAAACCGTATTGCGCCTAGAAGTAACTAATTCTGGTCTACGAACCGGATTGTAGAGGGAGGAGTTTTTCAGCATTCCAACGAGCATGGCACTCTCCTTAACCTCTAGCTCTTGAGGCGTCTTATTGAAATAGATTCGAGCAGCATTTTCAATTCCGTCTGCTAAATAATTAAAATCGTAATTGTTGAGATACATTTGAATGATCTCCTCTTTGGTATAGTTGCGCTCTAAACGAACGGCAATCACCCACTCCTTAATTTTCTGTTGAAGGGCTTCTTTTAAATTTCTTGAACGAACACCCACAAACAATTGTCGAGCAAGCTGCTGCGATATGGTAGAGGCTCCTCCTCGTTTACCAAGAAAGACCACTGCCCGGGCAAATCCTCGAAAATCAATTCCAGAGTGTTCGAAGAATCGTGCGTCTTCAGTGGCAACCAGCGCGTCAATAAGTGACTTTGGAAGTTCACTGTAATCTACAGGACTTCTATTGTCTGCCAAATAAAACTTACCTAGTAATAGGCTATCTGAAGAATAGACATGAGTGGCGAGATTCGATTCTGGATTCTCTAATTGCTCAAAGGTGGGCATCTCCCCAAACTTACCCGTAGCTGCGCTGTGAAAAACAAAGTATATTCCAGCAACTCCGAAAACAAACAGAACCCAGAGAAGGACAATTATTCTTCGATACATCGGTTAGTTATTCTCGCGGTTTTTATTCTGATTCCTTCTTCGATTCTGTCCCGAATTTCTTCTAGGTTTCTTAGAGGAGGTCTTCTCCTTATTCGGATTGGCCGACTGCTTTGAAGCGCCAGAATCGTTCGTTGGCTTCGGCTTTCTGTTCTTGTTTCTTCGCTTATTTCTCCTTTTCGGTTGATCAAAACGAGTTAAACTATCCTCGGTCAGAGATTGGTCAGGGTCTGGCGCCATCTCATCAATGGTTTGCACCTCTATTTGATACGCCTCAAGAGAATCAATCTTCTTACCCTCTTTATTGATTGCCAATATTTCATTCACCCGATCTTTGTCAAGGGTGTGCCAATTGGTGGCATCGTTCTTATAGGTAAACCATAGGAGGCCCTTGAAAATGTCAACCTTCTGACAAAACGCGACGCCCTTTTCAGTTTGCAACTTACAATCAGTAGGTGGAAATCCTTTAAGTGCATCGAGATAGGTATCTAACTCAAAATTGAGGCAGCATTTCAGTTTTCCACATTGACCCGCTAGTTTTTGCGGATTCAAAGCAAGTTGCTGATAACGCGCTGCAGAAGTACTCACCGCTCTAAAATCAGAGAGCCAAGTTGAACAACAAAGTTCTCGGCCGCAAGAACCAATACCTCCTAATCTTTGGGCTTCTTGACGATAGCCGATCTGACGCATTTCTATTCTTAGACCAAAAGCACGAGCCATATCCTTTATTAACTGACGAAAATCTACTCTAGCCTCGGCCGTATAATAGAAGGTAGCCTTTGAACCGTCTCCCTGAAGTTCTACATCTGAGATCTTCATTTCGAGATTTAAAGAAATAGCAATTTCTCTCGCTCGCTTTTGAATTTCATCTTCACGCTCTCTAGCCTGATGCCAAACCTCAATGTCTCTTTGAGACGCCTTGCGATAGATCTTACCTAAGGTCGGTTCATCTACTGCAACACCCTTGCGCTTCATCTGAACTTTAACCAGTTCCCCGGTGAGAGTTACAATTCCAACGTCATGACCCGAAGCAGCCTCAGTGGCCACCACGTCGCCCATGAGAATCGGAAGCTTATCGGTATTTTTGAAGAATTCTTTTCGGCTGTTTTTAAATCGAACCTCAACGATGTCAAAACGCTCCTGACCTGCAGGCAAAGACATGTTCTCTAGCCAATCAAAAACGGTAAGTTTATTACAGCCATCTGTTCCGCAAGTACCATTGTTCTTGCAGCCCCTAACTTTACCATCCTTACTTGTTGAACACGATGCGCACGACATAATTCGAAAATGAACCTTAAAGGTACAACAAAGGAAAACCGGCTACAACTAAGCCTTGTATTTAAGCTTAGGGGATCGCCCTTTTTTAAAGATTTTGTTGCTTACTGTTTTTCCCTTTCGAAGCGCTTTTTGCTCCTCTTCAGGCAATGCGACAATATCCATGCATTCTTCACTACAACAATGATTCATCTTAGAAGCACAGCTCTCACACTGGATGAAAAGTAAATGACACCCTGAATTCGCACAGTTTACGTGAGTGTCACAAGGAGAACCACACTGGTGACAAACAGCAATTACATCTTCAGAAATGCATTCGGCACGACGTTCGTCGAAAACAAAGTTCTTGCCTAAGAATTTATTCTCTAATCCTTGGGCTCTAACCTGTCGAGTATACTCAATAATTCCACCTTCAAGTTGGTATACCTGTTTAAAACCTTTGTGCTTGTAATAAGCACTGGCCTTTTCACAACGAATACCACCGGTGCAATACATCACCAATTTTTTAGACTCTTTATGGTCTCTAAGTTGTTCTTCAATAAGATCTAGAGAATCTCTAAAGGTGTCTACATCAGGACAAACCGCATTTTTGAAATGTCCGATTTCACTTTCATAGTGATTACGCATATCAACCAGCACGGTATCTGGATCTTCGATAAGTTCATTGAATTTCTCAGCTCCGACATGAACACCCTTGTCAGTAACATCAAAAGACCCGTCATCTAATCCGTCAGCCACAATTTTATGTCGAACCTTAACCTTAAGTTTCAAGAACGACATGTTGTCTTGCTCAATAGCGATGTTTAATCTTACATTTTCTAGAAAAGAAATGCTATCTAAGTGCTTTTTGAAAGCTTCAAAATTAGGCGCAGGAACAGAAAGTTGTGCGTTAATTCCTTCTTTAGCCACATAAATTCTACCCAGAACGTCTAAGTCATTCCAGGCTATAAATAAATGATTACGAACAAGTTGAGGGTTCTTGAGGTGTGCGTATTTATAGAACGAGATCGTAAGCCGGTCAACACCAGCTTGCTCAATTAGAACAGCTCGCTCCTTCGCACTTAAGGTATTGTACAGTTGCATGCTATACGATGTTTTAAGTTAGAAAGATTCGATAAAAGTTGAACAAAAGTACATTTTTTCAACAATTTCATTCTTCTGCAACATTGATGCATTGGAATGCTTTAAATTTGGAAATAGTCCAAATGTATAGATATGAGCAAAGAACAAGAAGCTAAGCTAAAAGCACTTCAACTTACCCTAGACAAATTAGATAAAACCTACGGTAAAGGTGCGGTTATGAAAATGGGAGACTCGGTAGTACAAGAGGTCGAAGTTATTTCTTCGGGTTCTATCGGTCTAAACGCCGCTCTTGGCGTTGGGGGGTTTCCGAAAGGTAGAATTATAGAAATCTACGGGCCTGAATCTTCGGGTAAAACCACTCTTACCCTACATGCGATTGCTGAAGCTCAAAAAGCAGGAGGTATCGCGGCGTTTGTTGATGCAGAACACGCTTTCGATCGTTTCTATGCGGCAAAACTAGGTGTAGATATAGACAATCTCATTATTTCACAGCCCGATCACGGTGAACAAGCACTTGAGATTGCGGATAATCTTATCCGATCAGGGGCTATCGATATTATTATTATCGACTCTGTAGCTGCATTAACGCCTAAGAGTGAGATTGAAGGAGAAATGGGTGATTCTAAAATGGGATTACACGCTCGACTCATGTCTCAAGCACTTAGAAAACTTACCTCAACCATTTCAAAAACCAATTGTACCGTGATTTTCATTAACCAATTACGCGAAAAGATTGGTGTAATGTTTGGTAACCCAGAAACTACAACAGGGGGTAATGCTCTTAAATTCTACGCCTCTGTTCGACTAGACATCCGCCGTTCAAGTCAAATCAAAGATGGTGACTCTAATGTAATGGGTAATAAAACCAAGGTTAAGGTGGTTAAAAATAAAGTTGCTCCTCCTTTTAAAACTGCTGAGTTCGATATCATGTATGGTGAAGGAATTTCAAAGGTGGGTGAAATTATCGACTTGGGGGTTGCCTATGAAATTGTTAAAAAGAGCGGGTCTTGGTTCAGCTATGAAGACAGCAAATTAGGTCAGGGTAGAGATGCAGTTAAGGCGCTACTTTTAGATAATCCAGATCTATCTGAGGAAATTGAAAACAAAATTTACGAGGCTCTTAACCACGTGAATTCATAACTGGCTCATTAGTCAGCTCTTCAATAAAAAGAGCTCTTACGTCTTCTCGAAACTTTTCGAGTTCGTCTTTAGAATAAGTGCCCGCCTTAATGGTGGGCATTATTTTATACCTCAGTATCCCCGGCCCGCCGTGATAGAGATCCCAGTTGATTCGCTTCTTACAATCGTAATTGATAATCGGTACAATGGGCAAATCATGAGTTAGGGACATTGAAAACGCGCCATTCTTAAAACGATCAAGCATCACAGACGAGTCAGGAACTCCCCCTTCAGGATAAATAGCAATTGACGCTCCATTCTTAACTCGTTCTTGCACGCTCTGATAGACTTGCTTTCTGCTCTCCTTATTCGACCGGTCAACCATGATTACAGCGCGTTTATAAAAAAACCCAAAAATCCAGATCCTCTGCAGCTCGGCCTTGCCGACAAAAACAACGGGCTTTTTACATATTCTCAGCATCAACATCACATCGAGCATACTTGTGTGGTTCATTACCATAATAGCAGGAGTATTTGGTATTTTTTCAGAACCTCTCACTTTTCTAATCGGCGTTCCCATCATAAGAAGAATAAATGGAGCCCATATTGATCGAGCGCACCAGTAAACTAAAGGGTAGGTTTTTCTAGAACTAACCCCTATCAGTAGAATAGGAGAAAAAACGAGCACCGGTAGAGCCGTTACCACATAAAACCACACCTTGTAAATGATGTAGCCTGAATTTTTGATGAATCTCAACACGGATTCGAAAGTATAACTTTTTAAATTTTTGTAACTATGTAACCTAAATTTTGCAGATGGCACGAATCCTTACAGGAGTACAAAGTACAGGAACCCCTCACCTTGGGAATATACTTGGAGCAATCCTACCAGCAATATCTCTGGCAAATAGTGCAGAGAACGATTCTTATTTGTTTATCGCTGATATGCATTCGCTCACCCAGATTAAGGATGGTGCAACCTTGAGAGCAAACACCTTTTCAACTGCGGCAACTTGGCTAGCCTTTGGGCTGGATGTCGACAAAACGGTATTCTATAGACAAAGCGACGTACCTGAGGTTACCGAGTTGTCTTGGTATCTAAGTTGTCTATTTCCCTACCAAAGACTTACTCTTGCACATTCATTTAAGGATAAAGCTGATCGTTTAGAAGACGTAAATGCCGGATTATTTACCTATCCCATGCTTATGGCTGCTGACATTCTTCTTTATGATGCAGAGCAAGTACCCGTAGGTAAGGATCAGCTGCAACACTTAGAGATGACAAGAGACGTTGCTCAACGCTTTCACAATAAGTACGGTGAAACCTTTGTTTTGCCAGAAGCGACAATCAACGAAAGCACCATGTACATCCCTGGCACTGATGGTCAAAAAATGAGTAAAAGCAAAGGAAACCTCATCGATGTTTTTGCTCCCGAAAAAGAGCTTAAAAAGCAAGTCATGGGTATTCTTAGCGATAGCAAAAGTCTTGAAGAGCCTAAAGATCCCTTAACAGACACCACTTTTGCCTTGTACAAGTGTCTCGCTCCACAAGACGAAATAGAGGCGATGAGCGCCAACTACTTGGCTGGAAATTACGGCTACGGTCATGCCAAAAAAGCATTATTAGAACTTATTCTTCAAACCTTTCAGGAGCCAAGAGAAAAATATGAGTATCTACATGCGCATCCTCAAGAAGTCGAAGACGCCTTACAGCAAGGGGCAGAAAAAGCTAGGAAAACAGCCCAGGCAGTACTTCAAAGAGTACGAGAAAAGGTTGGCTTTTAACCTATATCGAATAGGAATTATCAGGGTTATGAATCACCTGATCCTCTAAATGCATTTTAAGTAATAGCTCCAGTACTGTATCCTTTTCAAGCCCCGATAATTGAATGATTTGACTAGGATAAAGCTTTTGATGGAATTTCAATAGCTCATAAATTTTTAAAATTTCAGGGTCTTTAGGAGGCTTCTTCGAGAGTGATTTTCTCAAAGGAAATTGAACACCTAAATGAGTTGCAATAGTTTCAGGTCTTTCATACAGTGATGCAGAATGATTGGCGATTAAACGATTACACCCCTGCGACGCTTCTTTATGAATATCACCGGGCGAAGCAACTAAATGGCTATGATAATCCTTGGCAAAATTTGCTGTTACCAAACTTCCCCCTCGCTCCGCAGACTCTACCACCCAAACAACATCCGCCATGCCCGCTATTAGTCGATTTCTCGCAAGAAATCGCCCTTTGTGAGCCGAACTTTGTATCGGGTATTCTGAAAACGTAAACCCCTTTTGCTCTAATCCCTTACGCAATGAAATGTGCGATTTAGGGTAAGTATGGTCTAACCCATGAGCTAGAACACTGTGAACCGTGAACCCAGAATTGCTCGCAACACTTTGGGAATAACTGTCGATACCATATGCCAAACCACTAATGACCTCGAAATTAGGTTCCTGTGCTATTTGAAAAAATTCATCTATTTGCGCTTTCCCATAAGCGGTCATCTTTCGGGTACCAACAATAGCAAGAAGCGGTAGTCGCCGATTAGATGTGCTGGCATCTCCTGTTCGATAGATAAGAACAGGAGCGTCACTCATCTTGTTGGAGTTAAAAGGATATTCTTTGTCGAGAAAAGAAATGGTTCTTACCCCCATTTCTTCTTGCTTTCTGTAAATCTCGAGGGCCTTGAGACACTTTATCTTGTCTAGGGGGTTTATTTTATATACCGATGAGTATTTTATTGATTCTCCTCTAATTAAACATTCAACAATCTGCTGATTATCAAAATTTTGCAAAAAAAATTCTCTAAGTTTTTTAGGTGAAAGTCCTAAAAATTGACTCAATAGAAACAAGGTTTCATGCGTGGTTAGTTTTGAAAACATGCTTAAAGGTATCCCTGTGGGCTGAAGAATACTTGCAGCCCAATAATAGGCCTATAAGAATTGAGTAAATTTTAAGATATTTGTGTCTATGCATCTTGCCCCATATATCGAAACGCTTCTTGAAGAGAGAAACTTCGTAATACTACCTGGTTTTGGAGCTTTTGAACC
>JAAZVY010000089.1 GCA_018623195.1 Flavobacteriaceae bacterium
AATTCCAAGAGGCTGCCGATAAAGTGAAAGCATTGCTTAATTAAGAAAAAAGCCGCTCTACAGAGCGGCTTTTTTTATACTTGTTCTTGAAGTGTTTTAAGCTGATCTCTTAGTCGAGCCGCCTCAATAAAATCTAAAGATTTAGCGGCCTCTTCCATGGCCTTTCGAGTTCTTTTTATTTCATCATTGAGGTCATTGCCACTCATGTAGGCCAATTCCTCTTCTGAAATTGGTTTTACTCGCGGGGTATCCTTCTTCTCCTTTTTGGTATTTACTAGCGTTGATTCAATGGCTTTATTTAGAGCTTTTGGCTGAATGCCGTGTTCCTTATTGTAAGTCTCCTGCTTTGATCTTCGATATGCCGTTTGATCAATGGTGAGTTGCATGCTTTCGGTAACGGTATCTGCATACATAATTGCCTTACCGTTTAGATTTCTAGCCGCTCTACCCACGGTCTGTGTAAGGCTTCGGTTCGATCGTAGAAAGCCTTCCTTGTCTGCATCTATGATGGCAACTAGAGATACTTCGGGAAGATCGAGACCCTCTCTAAGTAGATTTACTCCGATAAGTACGTCGAATATTCCTTTGCGAAGGTCTTGCATGATTTCAACACGCTCAAGAGTATCCACATCACTGTGAATATAACGACAACGAACACCGATCCTCGTAAGGTATTTTGTGAGCTCTTCTGCCATTCGTTTGGTAAGTGTGGTAACTAGAACACGCTCGTCTTTATCTGCTCGTATTTTTATTTCCTCGGTAAGATCATCGATTTGATTTTTACTAGGGCGTACTTCAATAATCGGATCTAGAAGTCCCGTGGGTCTTATAAGTTGTTCCGTGTAAACCCCCTCACAAAGGGCCAACTCATAATCTGCAGGTGTGGCACTAACATATAGCACCTGATTTTGTAGTGCTTCGAATTCTTCGAATTTGAGGGGTCGGTTATCGAGTGCTGCCGGTAGTCTAAATCCGTAATCGACCAGGTTTTCCTTTCGAGATCGATCACCTCCATACATGGCGTGTACCTGTGGAATGGTGACATGGCTCTCATCAATGATCATTAGATAGTCATCTGGAAAATAGTCTAAGAGGCAAAAGGGTCTTGTACCAGGCGCTCGACCGTCGAGGTATCGAGAATAATTTTCAATACCCGAACAATATCCTAGTTCACGCATCATTTCTAAATCGAAGGTGGTTCGTTCTTCTAAACGTTTCGCTTCTAAAGGTTTTCCGATCTCATTGAAATATGCTATCTGCTTTACAAGGTCATCTTGAATCTGATGTATCGCATTTTGTAGTACATCAGGAGAGGTAACAAACATGTTCGCCGGATAGATGGTTAATCGATCGTAGCTTTCAATTACATTTTGATTTACTGGGTCTAACGCCTCTATTTCTTCAATCTCATCGCCAAAAAAGTGAATGCGATAGGCAATATCTGCATATCCGGGGTGCACATCGATTACATCTCCCTTTACTCTGAAGTTTCCATGCTTGAAATCTGCGGTGGTCCTCGAATAGAGGGATTGTACTAGTTGTTTCAGAAGTGCAGTTCTAGAAATTACCTGATCTCTTTCGATTTTAATGACGTTTTTCTGAAATTCAATCGGGTTTCCGATGCCGTACAAACAGGATACTGAAGCGATGACAATGACATCTCTCCTTCCACTTAATAGAGAAGAGGTGGTACTCAAACGCAGCTTCTCGATATCTTCGTTGATGCTAAGATCTTTTTCGATATAGGTTCCACTTGCAGGTATGTATGCTTCGGGTTGATAGTAATCGTAATACGAAACAAAATATTCTACAGCGTTATTTGGGAAAAATTGCTTGAATTCAGAGTAAAGTTGGGCGGCTAGGGTCTTGTTGTGTGCCAAAACGAGTGTTGGCCGTTGAACCGTTTCGATAACGTTAGCCATCGTAAATGTCTTACCCGAACCGGTTACCCCTAAAAGCGTTTGATGCCGGTCTCCTTCCTTTATCCCTCTCGATAAGGATTCAATCGCCTGAGGTTGGTCACCAGTAGGCTTAAAGTCGGCGGTTAGAGTAAAACGCATACCGCAAAAATACGCATCTTACAGGTCTCTTTTCTTCAATATAGCTAGACTACCCCATAAATAAATAAGAGTATATCCGATAGCGATCCCAACTTCTTTTAGTGTGGTTTGGTAGTTGAGAACAACATCTTCACCGAGTTCTTTAGCTACCGATTGAATCGCACTCAAACGTGTAAATGGTTCATGCAATAAATTGAAAGAGGCCTGTAATGGAAAGAATCCTTTGATTTGGCTTGCTAGACTAAAGGCGTCTGTTTTTTCAGCAAAATTTCCGTATTCGGCTAATAACTCTCCTCCAATACCCCAGACAATTTGTTCGCCGATGAGGAGTACAATTAAAAACCCGAGAGCAAAAGCAGAGCGTTTAATTAAGATTCCTAAGAAAAGACATAAACTAAAGAAGCCAAACAATTTTATAAAATAGAGTACTAGAAAATGCAATTCCGAAAACACAATACTTAGCTCCGTATAATCAGAATAAATCACTCCCAAAATCAATGAAATTAATGCTACAAACAAAGTCGATAGTGCAGAAAAGACTGCAACGACAATCACCTTAGAAGCCATAAATTCCTTCTTCGAGAGGCCGTCGATGAGGTTCTGTTTCAAGGTACGATTACTGTATTCGTTCGAAATCATTGAAACAATGACTACCGCTAAAAAGAGTTTAAAAAACGCTGCAATAAAGCTGTTAAAATGCCAGATTAATGGAAAATTGAAGATCCCTTGGTCGGCAAGATGAAATTCGATGGGGCCGATATCGAATTTGATCGCAGCTATTAAGGCAATGAGCGTTAAAAAAACAAAATAGGCCGATATAAGAATAATACTCGATCTACTGTGCTTAATCTTGTGATATTCAATTAAAAATAGTCGTTTCATTAGGCGTTGGTAATTTCTAAAAATAGTTCTTCAAGTCTTTTTTGGTGACTACTTAAGTGTGTTAGGAAAATTCCTTGTTCAGAGAAGTACTTATTGATGCTTTCAGGGCTATGATTGGTTTTGATTTTTAAGAGGCTACCTTCCTTTCCTAAAATTTCTATATCGGGGTGCTTTTCAATAGGCTCAGCTAGTTGTTCTGTTCGACTGGT
>JAAZVY010000090.1 GCA_018623195.1 Flavobacteriaceae bacterium
AGTCAGAAGTCTGATCAGTATAGTTATAAGTGGGTGCGAAACTTGCCCGAATCGCCAATCGATAGGGTAAATTATACCTAGCCACTAAGGCTACAGATGTTTTCGGATTATAATTATCTATCGGTGTATCACCCACAGCGATCACTCCATGAAGAGCAGTTCCAATTTCAAGGGCTCTTAGATCTTGGGCTTTTAGGCTCGTTACAACTATACTAAAAACAGCAGTTAGGGCAATCTTTAATCTCCAATTCATAATCAATTTCTTTTATCCTCTCCCCAAAGGAGCTTTTCTCTAAGTGTTTGAAAAAAATGATCCTCTTCAAAAACGACCAATCTTAGAACAAATGGAGCTTTTCGAATACACAGTTCTTGTCCATTATCCACGGTACTAATTCTGGAATCTAAAGAAACCAAGTGTTGTGGTTCCCGAGAATCTACCTTCAGTCGAATTTCAGTGCGATCTTCAATGATTAGAGGCCTTGCATTTAAATGATGGGGTGCTACCGGAGTAACGACTAACGATGACGAATGTGGCGAAACCACGGGTCCGCCGCAACTAAGCGAATAACCAGTAGAACCTGTTGGCGTAGCAATTAATAAACCATCCGCCCAGTAAGTAGTCAGGTAAACTCCATCAAGCCAAGTTTCAATAGTAATCATACTTGTCGTGTCCTTTCGGCTTACCGCGACCTCATTTAAAGCATAATCAATTTTTCCAAAAGCACCACTTTCTCCCTTAAGTTGAGCTTGCAATAAACTACGTTCCTCTACTCGGTAGTTACCCGATGAAAATCGCTCCAAAGCTTCAACCACATTTTCGCGCTGAAGTGTCGCTAAGAATCCCAGTCTTCCTAAATTCACACCAATAAGGGGAAGTTCAGAGTCTCCAATGAAAGTGGCGGCACGAAGCATAGTACCATCACCACCAATACTGAGCATCAAATCAGCCTTCATTTTCTTCAGTTCAGTTGCAGATGTGAAAACGTTAAAATGCGTGCTAGGAAGATGCGGAGCAAGTAAACTTGCAAATTCTGCCTCAACACTTAAGGTGTAGCCGATACGCTCTAATTCTAGCACTAAATCGGCTAAAAAAACCAAATCAGTCTCGCTCAGCTCCAAACTATACAAGGCAATTTTCACCCCTTCATTACTCATAGATCTAAATAATTGGTTAGGTAATCAGATCGCTCTTTTAATTGCTCAAAATATAAATCGCTTACAGGAGCGTAATCGATGTGATAATCGTAACGTCTTAGTTCACTCAGGATTTGGGTGAAATTTTCAGAATGAACTTTTACAGCAACTTCCTTAACAAGTTCATTTGAAGTAGTCATAAGAAGACCTCCTACCCCACCTTGATTCATTTCAATGAGTTGAACGATCGTACTTATCGAAAAGTTTGAGGGATTGCTACTAACAATCAACACCTCTCCTACCTCTTGAATAAACGTGCTTTGACCAAACATTGCTTCGATATCTTCAAGTAAATAATACCCTTTATGCAGTCCTGAGTGGTCTAGGACAGGGATTAAATCGGCACCTGATTTCAATAATTGATCAAAGACACTCACCCAGTGAGCAGTCTCACCTACCCAAAAAGACTGGAGTTCGTCGATTAAAGAATAAAGTGATTCATCATTCTCAAGAGGATATAAGGCGTAAGAAGACAAGTTACCCAAAAAGCGCTGATCATCATAAATAGCTACATGAGAGAACCGACCATCCTCAAAGAATTCTTTGACTTCCTCGACTCGATCATCGATACGAAAGACAGGAATACGTTGATTCAATAGTTCCTGAAATGCTACCTGAGAGAAATTCATATTGCAAATTACGGATATTTGAGACATTCAAAGGGGTCTTAATTGTCTATTTTTGTACAGCTAAATAGAATTACTCATGCCTGCAAAACTCAGTGTAAATATCAATAAATGGGCTACGATTCGTAATGCTCGAGGTCATAATAATCCAGATCTGATTAAAACCGCTACCGATATTCAGAATTTCGGTGGTCAAGGAATCACTATTCATCCGAGACCAGACGAAAGACATATTCGATATGAAGACGCTCGACTATTACGCCCGGTGGTGCACACTGAATTTAATATTGAAGGCAACCCGATTCAATCCTTTATTGATTTGGTTCTTGAAGTCAAACCTGAACAGGTAACCTTAGTACCCGATGCACCTGATGCCATTACCTCTGACTCTGGTTGGGACTGCAAAAAGCATTCAGAGTTTCTAAGTGAAGTAATCACCACCTTCAAGAAAGAGGGCATACGAACCTCTATCTTTCTAGATGCTAATCCTGAAATGGTAGAAGCGGCTGCAAAAACAGGAACCGATCGAATCGAATTGTATACAGAACCCTACGCCTCTGCTTATGTATCAAACCCTACTAAAGCCATTGAAGATTTCATTGCTACTGCAGAAAGGGCCGAACAGTTAGGTTTAGGGGTTAATGCCGGACACGATTTATCCTTAGAGAATATCACGTTTTTTGCAAAATCAATTCCCAATCTCTTAGAAGTTTCTATCGGACACGCACTGATTTGCGAAGCCATTTATTTTGGATTAGATAATGTAGTGAACCAATATCTACACCGATTACAAAACCCCTAGTTCGTATGCTACACTCAAATATTATCGGCGAAGGGAAACCCCTTCTAATCTTGCACGGATTCTTAGGCAGTGGAGACAATTGGAAAACCTTTGCCAAAAAGTGGGCTGAAAAAGGGCGATCAGTACATTTATTAGATGCTCGAAATCACGGTAAGAGCTTTCACAGCGACGAGTTTAGCTATGAAATCATGAGCCAGGATGTTATTGATTACGCCGACGATCAAGGGATTGAGAAATTTGATCTTCTCGGTCACTCAATGGGCGGAAAGACTGCGCAATTCCTGGCGCAACAATTTCCAGAACGAGTTGATCGGCTCATAGTAGTCGATATAGCTTCTAAAGTCTATCCGCCACATCACACCGAAATTTTAGAGGCGCTGAGCGAGGTAGATGAACAACAATTTCAAAGTCGAAAAGAAGCCGAAGAATTTCTCATGCCTTTATTCCCAGAAATCGGTTTAAGGCAATTTCTATTGAAAAATTTAGAACGAACCGACGAGGG
>JAAZVY010000091.1 GCA_018623195.1 Flavobacteriaceae bacterium
ATGTTGACCTCACTGCCCTCAGGGCTGTTAGGTTTAGTTTTAGCTTCTTTAGGAGCGGCTTATGTATCTACGCTTTCTAGCCACTTGAACTGGGGGGCTTCCTATCTGGTATACGATGTGTTTGTAGCCTATCAACCAGAGGCAAGTGAACGACAAAAAGTAGTAGTCGGACAGATTAGCACACTACTGCTTATGGCCCTGAGCGCTGTAGTGGCACTTAGCCTTCAGAACGCGAAACAACTCTTTGATGTGATATTGATGTTTGGTGCGGGAACCGGTCTGCTTTTCATGCTTCGCTGGTTCTGGTGGCGAATCAATGCTTGGTCTGAAATTGCAGCGATGTTGGTGTCAGGGATTCTATCAATCAGCCTAGCATTTACACCTCTAGGCGAGGCTTTGTTTGGAGCAGAAGGCCTTATGCCTGGATATATGCAATACCCTTTTATCGTTCTTTTCACGACGGTCGTTTGGCTAGCCGTTACCTTCTTAACTCCCGCTGAAGACAGAGTGTTGTTAGAAGGGTTTGTCAAATCCCTTGATCTTTCAGGCGCAGGCTGGAAAAAGTTTGGAGGCAAGAGTGAATCTACCTATTTGAGTTCAGGAATTAAGTCAATGCTCTTGGGTTGTGTTCTAGTTTATGGATTGCTATTTGCGGTTGGAAAAGCGCTTTACGGCGAGAGCCTGTCGGCGCTGATTCTCTTTGCTGTTGCGGTAACCGCAGGCCTCTTACTTCGAAAAACCCTTAAAAAGTAATTTATTACTGTCTTGCGTGTAGTTTCGCGATGTATTTGCCCACCAGATCAAACTCTAGATTCACTTTTGTGCCCACTTGGTAGCTGTTGAATCGAGTGTGCTCATAGGTGTAAGGAATAATAGCGACGCTGAAGCTATTGTCTTTTGAATTGACCACCGTTAGCGAGGTGCCGTCTACGGTTATGGAACCCTTTTCGATAGTGATATGTTCTGGGTTTGAAGGGTATTCGAATGAAAAGATCCAACTACCGTCTTTATTAACAACCTCAGTGCAGGTGGCGGTGGTGTCTACATGGCCTTGAACAATGTGTCCATCAAGTCGTGCGCCTAATTGCATGGCTCTTTCAAGATTTACAACACTACCTACCTCAAGCTCTCCGATAGCTGATTTTAACAGGGTCTCTTCGATGGCGGTTACGGTGTATTTCGAGCCGTCGATTTTCACCACAGTTAAACACACTCCGTTGTGTGCCAGACTTTGATCGATTTTTAACTCATTAGTTAGAGCACTTTCAAGCGTTAAATGAAGGTTAGTGCCCTCTCTCTCAACAGCAACAACTTTTGCTACGGTTTCTATGATTCCTGTAAACATACTGCGGTATAAATTTCAGTAACTTCGTTGCTTCAATAGTTCATCTATGAAAGCAAATATTACGGTAAAAATAGGTATTTCTGTTGGCGATCTAAACGGCATAGGTTGTGAAGTAGCCTTAAAAACCTTTCTTGACTCGCGGATGTTAAGCAACTGCACCCCGGTCTTCTTTGCCTCTAATAAAACCATGTCAAGCCAGATCAGTGAGCTGAACTTGGACATAAAATTTCATGGGATTAAAGATTTGAGCCGAATAGAGGCTGGCAAGATTAATGTTTACCAGGCTTTCGACACAGAATTTGATTTGGTCTTTGGGCAAAATACTCCTGAGGCTGGAAAATTAGCTGTAGCCTCCCTAGAGGCCGCAACCAAGGCACTAAAAGAAGGTCAAATAGATGCATTGGTAACCGCACCAATCAACAAGAGCAATATACAGTCAGAGACGTTTAGCTTTCCGGGTCATACTGATTATTTAGCAAAAGAACTCGAGGCTGAAGCTTTGATGTTTATGGTTGCAGATCGTTTACGAGTAGGTCTCCTTACTGACCATATTGCAGTATCTAAAGTTAGCGACGCGATAACCACAAAGCTGATCCGATCGAAAGTTGCCACAATGATGAAGTCGTTACGAGAGGATTTCGGGATTATACGACCCAAAATCGCACTCTTGGGAATCAACCCCCATAGTGGTGATAATGGAACCATAGGTGAAGAAGACGAAAAGATCATGAAACCTGCAGTTGCTGAATTATTTGAAGAAGGTCATCTCGTTTTCGGGCCTTATGCAGCAGATGGATTCTTTGGGTCTAACAGCTATACTCAGTTTGATGCCATTTTAGCTGCCTATCACGACCAAGGCTTGGTACCTTTTAAGACGCTATCTTTCGGAAAGGGCGTAAACTATACCGCTGGTCTTTCGAAAGTCAGAACTTCTCCCGACCATGGTACCGCATATGAGATTGCAGGCAAGGGAATTGCTGACGAAAGCTCATTTAAGGAGGCGGTCTTCACTGCTGTCGATGTGTTTCGATCGCGACAAGATTATGCAGAAATGAGCTCGGATGTGCTTAAGGTTCAGGAGAGAAAGGAAAAAAGAAGACAAAAATTCGTCTAGACAAGGCGCTTTGAAATTCCTAAATTAGTTCTATATTTGCAGGCCTTAACTTGGGCTCTAGAAAGCATCTAATCATGAAGTTAAAGGATTTTGACATTTCCTTTATGGGTCTCAAGCAAGGAAATCATGAGTTTGAATATGAACTTAATGATGCGTTCTTTGAACATTTTGGTTTTAATGAGTTTTGCAACGCAGCGATAAACGTTCATGCGACCCTTACTAAGGGCAGCACAATGATGGAGCTCGCAGTGAAAGGAAACGGAACCGTTGAGGTCAATTGTGATCTTACCAACGAGCCGTTTAAAATAAACCTAAACCCCACGCTAGATCTAGTAATCAAGTTCGGGGAAGAGTACAACGATGAAGATGACGAACTTCTGGTTTTACCTCATGGTGAATACCAGTTCAATGTTGCACAATATCTGTATGAAATGACGGTGCTTAGCCTTCCACAGAAGCGAATACACCCAGGAGTTGAAGACGGATCATTAGAATCACCACTGCTCGATAAGCTTGAAGATCTCAAGCCTAAAATAGTAGAGGAAAAAGAAGAAACCAACGAAAGTGACCCAAGATGGGACGCTTTAAAAGATTTATTGAAATAAAAGACTATTAAAAAAGGAAGATATGGCACATCCTAAAAGA
>JAAZVY010000042.1 GCA_018623195.1 Flavobacteriaceae bacterium
CAAGTAATGGTAGTTTCACAAAGCGCATCTGAGTTACTACCGGGAGGTATCATCACTAAATAATCCACCAGTCTAGGAAGCTCTAACTGCTTCTTCTTATAGATTTTGCGAACCGCATTGATAAAGGCGTCGTACTGACCATCTCCTGAGGCAATTTCTTCGTGCACTTCATCTCCGATCTGAAGACTCACCGTGGTCGAAGGTTTTAGTCCTTTTGAATGAGTAAGTACGTATGAAGTCACCTTAACATGCTGCTCATAGCCTGACTCTCCTAATACATCTGAGATGATGTAGGGTAGGTCGTCTAAGGTTACCTTCTGTTTTTTGTCTCCTAGTGCAATTACCTGAGCAGTTACCTTCTTGAGGTCTTCATCACTTAAGGTAATCCCTAGTGTAGAGAGGTTCTTGGCAATATTGGCTTTACCCGAGGTTTTCCCTAAAGCATAAGCGCGTTTTCTCCCAAAACGTTCAGGGAGTAGGTCGTTGTAATACAGGTTATTTTTAGCGTCTCCGTCAGCATGAATACCAGCAGTTTGCGTGAATACATTTGCACCTACTACAGGTTTATTCACTGGAATATGAAAGCCACTAAAGGTCGCAACCAGTTGACTCACTTTAAACAGTGCCTTTTCTTTTACATCGGTTTTAACACTAGGTTCAAAATCGTTGAGAACGGCAATGACACTAGCTAGCGGAGCATTACCTGCTCGTTCACCCATGCCATTTACTGTGAGGTGTAAGCCGTGAACTCCGGCGCGTACAGCCTCTAGTGCATTAGCAACACCTAGGTCGTAGTCGTTGTGCCCGTGAAAATCAAAGTGTTGATCTGGATACCGTTCGAGTATTTCTTTTAAGTACCTGAAGGTCTCGTCAGGGGTTAATACTCCTAAGGTATCAGGAAGTAAAATCTTCGAAACAGGCTGGTCGCTTAAGAAATCTAGGAACTCAAAAACATATTCTCTTGAATTGCGCATTCCATTGCTCCAATCTTCGAGATAAATATTAGAAGTAATCCCTTTAGCTGCAGCGGTTTTTAGATTTTCTGCGATGAGACTAAAGTGTTCTTGTGGAGTTTGTCTCAGCTGATGCGTTAAGTGGTTCATCGAACCTTTGGTGAGCAAGTTTTGAACTTTAGCACCGGCATCCTTCATCCAATCTAAAGAGACACCGTTATCCACAAAGGTTAACACCTCTACACGGTCTAGATATCCTTTACTTGAAGCCCAGTCAGTGATTCGTTTAACCGCATCGAGCTCTCCTTTAGAAACTCGGGCAGAGGCGATCTCAATTCTATTGACTCCTAATTCTTCTAGGAGAAGTTGAGCAACCGTTAGTTTTTCACCAGCGGTAAATGAAACCCCTGAGGTTTGTTCACCATCCCTGAGGGTGGTGTCCATTATTTCAACAAGACGCTTTCTTTGAGGGCTCATTTCATTCAGATTTGAACCGATTAAAAAGGTCTTTGAGTAGCGAACGTAGCGATATCGTCACCGAGGTTAAGTAGATAGTCGATATCGTCAAATCCATTCTTCATGTTTTCTTTCTTGTATGAATTGATGTCGAAGGATTCTATAGTTTCACTTCCCTCCAAAGAGACGGTTTGAGCTTCAAGATCAACCGTAATCTGCACGTCTGGGTTTGCTTCAATTGCTTTGAAAATTTCTGCTAAAAAGGCTTCAGATACCTGAACAGGTAATACCCCGATATTTAAACAGTTATTTTTAAAGATATCGGCAAAGAAACTTGAGATGACACATCGAAATCCATAGTCATAGATGGCCCATGCAGCATGCTCTCTTGATGATCCAGAGCCGAAATTTTTACCTCCAACTAAGATTTTTCCGGTGTAGGTTTCATTATTTAAAACGAAATCTTCTTTAGGAGTATTGTCTTGGTTAAAGCGCCAGTCTCTAAATAAGTTATCTCCGAAACCTTTACGTTCTGTTGCTTTTAGAAAGCGAGCAGGAATGATTTGGTCGGTATCTACATTCTCGATCGGTAGGGGTACCGCAGTACTCGTTAGTTTGGTGAATTTATCGTAGGCCATCTTAGTTGCTTAATGTTCTTGGATCAGTTACTACTCCCATTACTGCTGTGGCAGCGGCTACAGTAGGGCTTGCAAGCATGGTTCTCGCTCCAGGTCCTTGACGACCTTCGAAGTTTCTGTTTGAGGTACTTACCGCTACTTTACCTGCAGGTATTTTATCCTCATTCATTGCTAGACATGCTGAACAGCCAGGCTCTCTTAATTCAAAGCCTGCCTCGGTGAGAATATCATAAAGACCTTCGTCAATGATTGCTTGGCGCACTTTATGTGAACCTGGAACTAACCAAGCGGTAATATGATCGGCTTTTTTACGTCCCTTAATAATGTTAGTAAAGGCTCTAAAATCTTCGATACGACCATTGGTACAGCTACCTAAGAATACGTAATCAACTTTCTTACCTAATAGGGGTTCGTTTTCGTTGAATCCCATGTAATTGAGTGATTTTTTATAACTGTCTGCGCTGTCTTTTGACTCGCTCGCCGAAGGGATGCTCTTAGAAATACCTACCCCCATTCCAGGGTTGGTTCCATAAGTAATCATCGGTTCGATGTCAGAACCTTGAAGGACTAATTCTTTATCGTAAGTAGCTCCTTCGTCAGTGTAGAGCGTCTGCCAGTAATCCATGGCCTTATCCCAGTCGGCTCCTTGAGGGGCGAATTCGCGTCCTTTGATGTAATGAAAAGTAGTTTGATCGGGTGCGATCATACCACCACGTGCTCCCATTTCAATCGAAAGATTACAAACGGTCATACGACCCTCCATACTCATGTTTTCAAAAACAGGCCCAGTGTATTCCACGAAGTATCCTGTTGCACCTGAAGTGCTCAGTTTCGAAATAATGTATAATGCAACATCTTTTGGCGTAACTCCATGGCCTACTTCTCCTTCAATGTGAATACGCATGCTCTTCGGTTTTGGCTGCATAATACATTGAGAAGCAAGTACCATTTCTACTTCAGAAGTACCAATACCAAAGGCGATGGCACCAAATGCACCATGGGTTGAAGTATGTGAATCTCCGCAAACGATAGTTGCTCCAGGTAGGGTGATCCCGTATTCTGGTCCTACAACGTGAACAATTCCGTTTTTCTCGTGACCAAGACCCCAGTAAGAAATACCGTGTTCCTTCGCATTGCGCTCTAAAGCCGCTAGTTGGTTGGCAGAAAGCGGATCTTCAACCGGTAAGTGTTGATTAAGTGTTGGAGTATTGTGATCGGCAGTAGCAAAAGTACGCTCAGGGTGAAGTACCTTGATTCCACGGTTTTTAAGGCCTAAAAAGGCTACCGGGCTGGTTACTTCGTGTACCATGTGACGGTCGATGAAAAGTACATCGGGCCCTCCAGGAACTGACTTCACAACGTGGGAATCCCACACCTTGTCGAATAGTGTTTTTTTCATTGGTAGTTAGGGGAGTATTAAATCTGTTTCATGAGTTCGACGATATCGTCGTCTCCAATTTCTTTTTTGGTATCGGCCATGATGAGAAACTTCTCATACATTGCATCGAGTTGTAATTTATCAAATTCGAATCCGATGTTCTTTGCTCGGTAGGCAAGAGCCGCTCTACCACTTCTTGCTGTTAGTACGATTGCTGATTGATCAACGCCAACCTCAAGTGGATCGATGATTTCGTAGGTTTCACGATTCTTAATCACACCATCTTGATGGATTCCTGAACTGTGAGCGAATGCATTCGCTCCTACAATCGCTTTGTTGGCCTGAACTGCCATACCCATTCGATCAGAAACGAGCTGACTAAGGTGATTAAGCATTCGACTATTTACGTCAGTGTAAAGATTCAGGGTCGGATGTTGTTTCATAATCATCACCACCTCCTCTAAAGCAGTGTTCCCCGCGCGTTCGCCGATACCATTTATGGTACATTCGATTTGACGAGCACCGTGAGAAGCACCTGCAATTGCGTTTGCTGTTGCTAAACCAAGATCGTTGTGACAATGACAAGAAAGCGTCGCTTTGTGAATTCCTTTAACGTTAGCCTTCAGATAAGCCATTTTAGCTCCGTATTCTTCAGGAAGACAATAGCCTGTGGTGTCAGGAATATTCAGTACCGTTGCTCCGGCTGCAACAACAGCCTCGCAAACTCTTGCCAAAAATTCATTGTCTGTTCTCCCGGCATCCTCAGCGTAGAACTCAACATCTTCTACGAAAGTCTTGGCATAAGAAACCGCCTTAACTGCGCGCTCAATAATTTCTTCTCGAGTCGCTTTGAATTTGTGAGTAATATGAGAATCTGAGGTCCCTATTCCGGTATGAATTCTAGGTCTCTTTGCATGTTTAAGCGCATCGGCGGCAACCTCGATATCTTTTTGTACGGCTCTGGTTAATCCACAAACTCTTGCATTTTTAACCAACTTGGCAACTTCCTCAACCGAATGAAAATCGCCAGGGCTCGAGATCGGGAATCCTGCCTCGATAATATCGACACCTAACAGGTCTAATTGTTCAGCAATTTCTAATTTGCTTTTTGTGTCAAGTTTACAACCAGGCACCTGTTCGCCGTCGCGAAGGGTGGTGTCAAAAATTTCAACTTTTTCTTTACTCATAGAGCGCTAGCGCTTAAAATTTTATCAAAAATAATGGCTTATAAAGGCCTTTATTCAGACCTTAAATATATATTACGACGTCTAACAGTCACTAAATATACTTAAGTAATTGATATGAAGCGATTTAAGTCAAATAAAGGTCTGACGACTAAAAAAGCCCAAGAACCTGTCTTTTTATTGGTTAAATCGCTTACAAAGGCTCAAAAACGGCAGTTTAAACTGTTTGCCAGTCGTATCGATGGACATAAAGGCGCCAAATTTATTCAACTTTTTGATTTTTTAGATAAAGCAGAGGCGTATGATGAGAAGGAATTAAGCAAGCAATCGTTTGTGAGTAAACCCCAGCTTGCCAACCTTAAATCGCATTTATACAGGCAGTTACTTACGAGTCTTCGAATGAGTCCTAGTATTCAAAACCCAAGGATGCAAATACGGGAGCAACTCGATTTTGCCACGGTGTTGTATCAGAAGGGTTTGTATAAGCAGAGTTTAAAAATTCTTGAAAAAACGAAACAGCTAGCTCAGAAATGGGATGAGAAATACGCTGAATATGAGATTATCGAATTCGAAAAAATTATCGAATCACAATATATTACTCGAAGCCTTAGTAACCGTACCGACCAATTGGTTTACGATACGAAACGACTCGGAGAAGCGAATATGCTTTGCAGTCAACTATCGAATCTCTCCCTACGATTGTATGAGAAATTACTGAAAGGAGGTTATGTTAAAAGCGACCAAGAATATCGTGACATCACTCAGTATTTCTTCGAAGAACTACCCAAAGTTGATTACGAGCAGTTAGGTTTTAGAGAACGACTTTGGTACAGTAAGGCACATGTTTGGTACAGTATGATTACTCAAGATTTCTTGGGTCTATACAAACACGCATCTAGGTGGGTGTCTTTATTTGACCAGAATCCTGAGATGATTGCATCTCACCCAATTTTTTATCTCAAGGCGAATAATTACCTGCTTGAGTCTTTACTATTGCTCAGACACCCGGAGCGTTTTCGTCAAACGATAGAGACTTTAAAAGACCAGATTAATTCTGACTATTTTCCACAAAACACCAATACCAAGGCACTTGCCTTCTTGTATTTGGGTAATAACCGGCTCAATCTTCACTTCTTGCAAGGGGATTTTCAAAATGGGTTAACGATTATTGATGAGCTATTTCATGGCATTGAAAAGTATAAGCACCAAATCGATGACCATCACATTATGATGTTGTACTATAAGATTGCTTCAATGTGTTTCGGAGCTGGAGAATATAATCGATGCATTGATTATTTAAAGCCTGTCATTGAAAATCGTTCATTAAGTATGCGTGAAGATCTTTTGTGCTTTTCTAGGATACTGAACGTTATCGCTCATTTTGAGTCGGGGAACGACGCTCATCTCGACGACTTACTTTTGACTACGTATCGTTTCCTAATTCGCATGAATGATTTACATGAGGTACAACGTTTACTCATTCAGTTCATACGCAGTTTGGGAAATGTCTATCCGCAAGATTTGAAACAAAAATTCAAGGAGCTTTATGACGAATTAAAGCCCCTTGAAGAAGATTATTATGAGCGTAGATCTTTCTTGTATCTCGATATTCTTTCGTGGTTAGAAAGTCATATTAATGGAAAACCACTCGAAAGGGTTATTGCAGAGAAAAATGCCGTCGCCGTAAAGGCATCTAGGCTTTAGCTCTTTTTAGAATTGGGTTAAACTTAGAATGATAAAACTTACCAGACTAATCATCCATACTGCTAAAAGCCCAATTTTAATACCTCCACTTAGTCGCCCCATGTTTTTAAAGAGCAGTTGTAGCGCGAATAATAGTAGGCTAAAGGCAGGTATTCCAAAGGTGAGCATCATGCTGATATGATACCAGATCGGATGAAAAGGTCCTCCCCAACCAGGACCTATGAATTCAAACCCGGGTAATACGAGTAGGTCGTTACCGATATTGATGTCGATGAATGAACCAATGATAAAACTAATGGTTAGTGCTATAATTAGCGCCACCGTTGTTACTAGAATGATGACGCCCAAAAGCTTTCCCAGGATATTGGCAATAAAACTCAGTAATTTCCCTAGTGCGGAGAATAATTTTGAGATAAGCTCGCCTAGAAAAGCGAAAAATCCGCTAGCTCCTTGTTTTGCTTTTTCCCCGGCACCCTTGAAGTCCACGTTTTTGAAGTCATCTTTTACATTTTCATAACCCTTGCGAACGTAGTCTTCGATATTACTGAAGGTCGCTGCCTTGCCCTTCATCTCTAGCTTTTGAGCCGTTGTTTCTGCTTTAGGAATGATCGCCCAAAGAATGAAGTAGAACAGAATAGATACCCCACTCCAAACCATGGCCAAGAAGATGAGTCGAATCCAAACAGCATCAATATTTAAGTAGTGTCCGACTCCTGAACATACCCCTCCAAGGACGGTACTGTCAGGGTCTCGATAAAGGCGTTTATTCGATTGCTGACCAGCCGTCTTTTCTTCGGGCTCCTCCTCAGACATGTAATCTTCGGGTTGTCCCATCACTTCGATGACTTCATTTACCTCAATAAGCGTAATCACCTGCTTTTGCTTTTCTGAAAACAGTTCAGCGATACGACTCTCGATATCGTCGATAATTTCTTCTCTCCCCTCAGTATTACCTAGGTAGGTTCGAATATTATTTAAATATTTCTGGAGTGTCTCGTAGGCATCTTCATCGATGTAAAAGACAAAGCCAGCGAGATTGATATTGATTGTTTTTTTCATTTTATGATTGTGTTACCTTATTAATGGCGTGTTGTAATTCTTCCCAAGTGGATTTCAATTCTTCTAAGAATTGAGTGCCTTCTTCAGTGAGCGTGTAGTATTTTCTGGGAGGCCCACTGCTAGATTCTTCCCAACGATACTGGAGAAGGTCAGCGTTTTTAAGTCGCGTAAGAAGGGGATAGAGTGTTCCCTCTACCACCAGTAGTCGCGCTTCTTTAAGACGTTCTAGGATCTCAGAGGCGTAAAGGTCTCTGTCTTTTAGAACCGAGAGAATACAGAACTCGAGAATCCCTTTTCTCATTTGTTGTTTGGTGTTTTCTACCTTCATTTAGATCATATTCTGGTACAAATGTATAAATAATATAGTACTATGCAATACCAAGTACTATTTATTTTGAAATGTATTCTATTCTTGACTTTCGTTTGTGTACATTAGAGCTATGGATTTACTATTGGTTATTCTAGGAAGCATTCTTCTTATTGTAGGTATCATTGGGTGTTTCGTTCCTGTTTTACCGGGACCGATCATTGGTTACTTTGCCCTGCTTGTTTTAAAATTTACGGACGGATATGAACTTTCAAATCGCTGGCTCTGGATTTTTGGGGCCCTAGCCATTGCGGTTTCTTTAATCGATAACATCATCCCCGTCTATGCAACCAAGAAGTACGGAGGTTCACGTGCGGGAGTTATTGGAACGTTCGTTGGTCTAGTAATCGGGCTATTATTCTTTCCTCCCTTCGGTTTTATTTTTGGTCCCTTTCTCGGAGCCTTTGCGGCTGAACTCTATATTCAGAAATCAGAGATTAAATTGGCGCTTCGAGCTGCTTTTGGATCCTTGGTAGGGGTATTAGCCGGTTCAGTACTGAAACTAGCCCTTGTACTCTGGATGAGTTACATCTTTTACGCTGCACTCTGATGGTTTATGTGCTATTTGGAGTATCAGGCTCTGGAAAAACTACCCTTGGAAAGTCGCTCGCTGACTATTTGAAGGAATCCTTCTATGACGCAGATGATTTTCATCCGGTTTCGAATATCGAAAAAATGAAATCGGGAATTCCTCTTAACGATACCGATCGGTATCCATGGCTTCATACCCTCGGTGATCAAGTGGTGAGGAGACACGAGGATGGTAGAGCCATACTAGCTTGTTCGGCATTAAAAAGCGAATATCGTGAACTACTTGCCACTTATGGGCCCACTCGTTTTTATCTCATCGAAGGAAGTTTTGAATTAATTTCTAGTAGATTAGAACAAAGAGATGGACACTTTATGCCCCCTTCATTGCTAAGGAGTCAATTTGAATCGTTGGAGTCTGTACCTAATGACGGGATCGTTTCAGCAGATCGGTCTTTGTCAGAACAATTAAAACAGTTGGAAAAGCTATTATGAATATTGAATTAGCCGTTATTCTCTCGTTTACCACCTTGCTCGTGCTAATGCTCAGGTATAAGGTTCACGCTTTTCTTTCGATTTTAATTGCTTGCCTTATTTTAGGAATATTGGGGTTAGAAGATCCAATGTCAACCTTCGATTCGATTCAAAAAGGGCTTGGAGGAACTTTAGGCTTCGTTGGGGTAATCGTCGGCTTAGGATCCTTTTTAGGAGCTGTTCTGCAACATACAGGAGGTATCGAACTCATTGCTAATCGTCTAATCCAGACTTTTGGAATTAAACGCTCACCAATAGCCCTTCTCATTGCTGGATTAATTATCTCTATTCCAGTCTTTTTTGATGTCGCATTCATCTTACTTATCCCACTAATTAAACACTTGTCGAGTCAGAATAAGGGAATGCTTCTGCGTTTTGCCTTACCCTTTTTAATAGGGATATCAATAGCACATGCTTTTATTCCGCCTACACCGGGTCCAGTTGCTGTTGCTGATCTGTTACAGGTTTCCGTAGGGGCGGTGATTTTCTGGGGGATCCTCGTAGCGGTTCCAACAGCCCTTATTACGTTTTCAATCGCCAATCGTTTCTTAGTTTTTCAGAGCACTTTCGAACTAGGTCAAGTTTCTTTTGAACCTAATCATGAAGCTAGTCAGAAGCCATCTCCGAATGCTTGGGCAGTGTTTATGGTCATTTTTCTTCCCCTATTTCTCATGATTCTTGGAGCCTTTTCAGAAGCGTTATTTGGTTCGGGTACAGTAGCTCGAATCGTTGAAGGTTTAGGGCATCCTTTTATTGCGCTTACTCTTGCAAATATTATTGCCTATCCATTGCTGGCTAAACCCGGGGGCTTTTCTAAAACAGAAGTCAACGAATTCTCTTCAGCTTCATTAAAACCGGTCGGTATTATTTTGTTAGTAACAGGAATTGGTGGAGCTTTCAAACAACTGCTAATTGATACCGGTATTGGATCAAGTTTAGCAGAAAAGGTAAGTTCCTATGGCTTTTCTGTAATAGTTCTTGCTTTTGTTTTAGCAGCCATTGTTCGTTTATTACAGGGGTCAACTACCGTAGCGATGATCACTTCAGCAGGTTTGATTGCTCCAATGGTAAGCGTAAATAGCCCCGTAGAAGGAGCTATGATTGTTCTTGCCGTTGCCTCCGGATCACTTATCTTCTCTCATTTTAATGATAGTGGATTTTGGTTGGTGAGCCGCTACCTTAATTTGACAGAAAAAGAAACGGTAAGGTCTTGGTCGCTGATGACACTTACCCTCTCACTAGTAAGTTTTGGTTTGATCCTTATTCTTTGGCAGCTATTCGTTTAAGAAGAATGATCACTCACAATAACCCATTTGCCTTTAATTTTTCTGAGCAATAGAGTAAAGTGTCCCGTCGGGGTATCGCTTTTGCGAATCAAAGTAAACTTACCAATAACTTGTAGGGTTTTACGGTCCCACTTTCTCATCTCGATGATGTCAAATTTCAAGGTTCCCATGGCCTCTTTGGTCGGATATCCCTTTTGATACCCTTTCAAAGTGTTGACGTAGCCATAGGTTGGCCCTCTACTACCGACAAACACTAATCGCTCATCTTCCCAATAACCATTCATGAAATTGTTTAAATCCCCAGCATTCCATGCCGCAATTTGCTTGTCGAAAATGCGCTGTACTTGTGATCTGGTTTTGTTATCAGCTGGTTTTTGAGCCAGTAATGAGGTGGTTAGTAATAGGGTAAAGATGGCGAGTAATTGTTTCATGACTAGAACAGTGTATTGCCGAATAAATCGGTTGTGTTTCTTCCTTTAGTGATCTCGAGCATCACTTCAGTTTGTGTTTTATGGTTTTGATCATCGAGGATGTGATCTAGATCGATCTCTTTACTTTGAAGTACCTCTCCAATTAATTTTGATCGATGGCAAGTATGAGGCTCAACCTCTCCGCACATTAAAGCTACATTAAAGCCTTTTTGTTGTGCGTTTAAGAGGCGATTGATGCCTTTAATAAATTCAGGATGAGACTTTGCTTTTTGATAGTTTAGTTTTCCTGAATCATCATAGCAGTTAGAATCTTTAGGTATTCCTCCGATCATGTCTCCGATATAAACATATCCGATTCCTTTTTGTTTCAAGAAGGCCTCGATAGGCTCACGACAGAAGTCGGTATTCCATTTTGAGTAAGGGTTTGATCGTACATCTGCGATGTGGTCAATATGGTAGGAATTCAGAATTCCTAAGAATTCGTCAGGGCTTCTTAGACCATATCCGATACTATAGAGTTTGCCAGTTTTCAATTGAAACTTGAATAAAAATTGCCCTATCTTAAGGTCAAATTATAGAATTGTAAGGTATGAAATTCATTGCATCTTTTCTTTTGACTTTAGTGGTGAGTCTAGTCTC
>JAAZVY010000015.1 GCA_018623195.1 Flavobacteriaceae bacterium
GCACGTGAGGCATCGAAAGATTTAATTCTCATTCCGAATGCTGGAGGATGAATCACACCCGCATAAAGCATTCCGTCTTCTTTATAATCAATACCGAAAAGTGATTCTCCGGTTACAATTTTCTTACTGTCTACATTCTTTCTCGATGTGCCAATAATCTTAAACGCATCAATAGGTTTAAGCTCAACTTCCTCTGGCACTTCTAAAAGCGCTGCGGCTGAAGCTACCTCACCAAAACCTAACTTTCTTCCTGAAGCATCATGATAGATGAAACCTAGATCTGCACGTAATTCATCTGCAGGTACTTCTAAAGTATTCGCAGCGGCGTTAATTAACATTTGACGCGCTGTAGCTCCTGCCTTTCTAAGCGGAGTCCATGCAGCACTGATCGATGTACTCCCCCCTGCCATTTGGTGAAAGAACTTGTTAGAATTAAGGGGCGCCTGCTCAACAATCACATCGTTCCAATCACAATTCAACTCCTCAGCGACAAGCATCGGCATTGAGGTTTTGACATTCTGACCAATTTCTGGATTTGGAGACATAATCGTAATCAGTCCATTTTCACCAATTTTTAGGTATCCATTGATTTCAAACCATTCTTTAGGCATTGACTTGATTTGCTCTGCACTAAAATTGCAAGACTCTAACCATGGAAAGGCCAGCATCATACCTCCACCGGCAAGCAATGAGCTTTTGATAAAAAATCGTCTTCCTTGATTTACCTTATTTGTACTCATGATTCAGTGATTAAAGGTTAGCTGCGGCATCCTTAACCGCTTTTTTGATTCGCACATAGGTTCCACAACGACAAAGATTACCCGCCATTGCAGACTCAATTTCTTCGTCTGTAGGGTTCGGATTCTGTTTAAGCAGAGCGGTAGCCGTCATAATCTGTCCTGCCTGGCAATACCCACATTGCGGCACATCTTGTTTGATCCAAGCCAATTGAACCGGATGATCCCCATTTTCTGAAAGACCTTCTATAGTAATTACTTCACCGTTACCCACAGCAGATACGGGTAACTGACAAGACCTAACTGCCGTTCCATTAAGATGAATGGTACAAGCTCCACATTGAGCGATACCACATCCGAACTTAGTACCCACAAGATCTAAGTGATCACGAAGTACCCAAAGCATAGGTGTTGACGGGTCAACCTCAACGGTCTTCGTCTCCCCATTTACAAACAAAGTATATTGTGCCATAACAAACTATTTAGCATCAAGTTATAAAATTTCGGCCCTGTTTTTTAGGCTCAGTCTAAAATTAACATATGCCTCTTTTCACAGAACTACCTCAATTTCAGGATTAAATACCAAAATTAAGGTGAGTGAAGGTTACTTAACACGATGAATACTACTGGTTTAATTAGGATAAATAGTATTTTCGAAAGGCAACCAACAACAATTAACTATGCTACTTTCATTCTGGAGTGGATTACTTACCTCGAGTTCACATGTACTGTCAGGTCCTGATCACCTTGCAGCAATAACGCCTTTAGGCCTTCACTCTACTTCGAAATCCTATCGTGTCGGTTTAAGTTGGGGCGCCGGACACCTCATTGGTATTGGGTTAATTGCTACGCTGTACATTTTATTTAGTGATCTAATACCTGTAGATTATATTGCTAGCTATAGTGAACAAGCGGTTGGTTTATTTTTGATACTGGTGGGCCTATGGTCACTTCGACAACGAGAAGCAAAAACGCATTCGAGTAAAACCCTATTATCTACCTCATTCTCAGTGGGTGTTGTTCACGGGTTTGCCGGAGTAGCACACTTCATTTTATTAATCCCGGTTCTATCATCGAATAGCACCTTAGAAACCATTCTTTATCTCATCGGATTTATCGGAGGAACCCTAGGCGCCATGACGTTATTCGCCTATTTGTTGGGCCTTATGTACAAAAGAGGGGCGATTGCCAAAGAATCAGGAGTAAAGAAAATACAGAGAGCAGGAGCAATTTTTGCAATCGTCGTCGGTTGTTACTGGATCTATCTTTCGATCTAGAATTTTAAATCGGCAACTACTATTCGGTGATTTCCGGTATCAGCAATCACCAGCTTTTGACCCATTACACCTATAGAAAAAGGCCAGTAGATCGCTTTTTCTGTGCCCATGAGCGTCTGAGAATACTCGCTTGAAGTGTTAAAATCAGGTCTACCAATAACGAGTTGAGCTTCTGAATTATTATGGTCAGGTATTTGATCAAAAAATAAAATCCGACTATTTCCGGTATCATTAATAAGTATCCCGTTTTTATAAAAACAGCTATCATATACCCAATTCAAACATCGCTTATTAGGTTGTAAAAGAAACTGATTTTGACCCGATTGCTTTAAGTCATTTTGACCAAAGACAATTTCAGCTTTACTACTCAGAGCGTCTTTCCAATTCTTCCAATAAAGCACTCTAAAAAATTGAGTGTCCGCTATTAACAGCTCTCCCTTCGGACTAATTTTTACCGAGTAAGGCCATATCGGATCGTCTGATTCGTAATCTCTCTCATCAAAAGAAGGTTTACCTATTACATGATCGGCTGATTGATATGACTGTTCTGGGATGCTGTTATAAACTAGAACTCTTCGATTTCCTGTGTCGGCTATCCACAATCGCTGACCGTCACAAAAAATACCATAAGGCCAATTCAGTGACTGAGCAGAAGGCGCCTTACCCATTCCTTCCACATTGGGTTGATTATTTTCGAAGTCAGGTTGCCCGATAACTACATCTGCAGCGGCACCATTTACGTCAGGAAAATGATTCCAAATAAGCACTCGGTGATTCCAGGCATCAGCGACGATTATTTTATCTCCTTCACACCAGATACTTGTTGGGTACAACAGTGTAGAAGCACTAGCTACATCCCCTTGATTTCTCGAAGTGGCAGCACCATCTGATTGACCTAAAATAAGATCAGGTTCACGACTAAACCCCTCAGCGGGATTCTTCCATATAAGTACTCGGTTCTGACCCGTATCGCATACCGCAAAAATCTTGTCGTT
The DNA here is from genome assembly GCA_018623195.1 of Flavobacteriaceae bacterium. Taxonomy (GTDB): domain Bacteria; phylum Bacteroidota; class Bacteroidia; order Flavobacteriales; family Flavobacteriaceae; genus UBA3478. Next base: position 3,010 of record JAAZVY010000015.1, read on the forward strand.
CAACAATACTCCTCTTGGGGCTAGAAAGGGCTTTTGATCAGGTCCTTTAAATACAATCGGATTAGCTACATGTTCTCCTAGAGTTTCAAGTCTCATTTTAACAAATTCTAGGAAGTTGACTACCAGGAAGCATAGAAATGACCCGCTTACCTCCCATAGGAGTATCCATGATTACTTGTTTAGGGTGTTCTTCTACCATTTTACCGATCATAGCAGGTCTGTGTCCCAAAGCTTTGAGGTTTTCTTGAACCTCCTCAGCTAATTGATCTGGGCAGAAAATAAGATATACACCTTCGTTTGCTACGTACAATGGATCTAGACCAAGGAGTTCACATGCGCCAGCAACCTGATCTTCAACAGGTACTTTTTCATGAGTTAATTCAACTCCCAAATTTGTTTTTGAAGCGATTTCATTGAGCACCGTTGCTACCCCCCCTCTTGTTGGATCGGTGACTAAATGTATCTGATCCGCGAAAGCATTAATCAAAGATTCCACCGAATGGTTTAATGCTCTTGAGTCACTTTTAATCTCAGATTCAAACGCTAACCCCTCACGCTTAGACATGATTGCCATACCGTGATTCGCGATACTATCTGTCAAGATAATTGCATCTCCTTTAGACACCCTAGAAGGACTAATTGAGGCCTTCGGTAAATAGGATCCAACTCCTGTTGTATTAATAAATATCTTATCTCCAGAGCCTCTATCGACCACTTTAGTATCACCGGTAACAATCTTAACGCCTGCCTTACGACAAGCAATCGCGATATCATCTACAATCTTCCAAAGTTCACTAACTGCAAGGCCTTCTTCAATGATGAGACTTAGGGTAAGATATAATGGCTTGGCGCCACACATAGCAACGTCATTAACCGTTCCGTTAACTGCTAAATCTCCAATACTCCCTCCAGGAAAAAATATTGGAGAAACGATGAAACTATCCGTAGACATAGCCATCTTTTCGTCGGTTGCAATGCATGCGCCGTCATGTTCAGAATTCACCAATACATCGCCTAGAATCTCGAAAACACCTTGATTCAAAAGACGGTGAGTTAAAAGGCCACCACTGCCGTGTCCTAAAGTAACCACATCAAAATCAAGCTTTGGGGTCGGGCAAGATAACTGCATCTAATTGGAGATTGAAGTTCCTGAAAAATGATAATAGGCCGCACATGCTCCTTCACTACTAACCATTGGAGCACCTAAAGGATTTTCTGGAGTACATTTTTTACCGAAATGAGGACATTGACTTGGCTTCTTTAACCCCTTCATAATCTCACCAGATATACACTCTGTTTTTTCCTCAGGAGCATCTACAGAAATTCCAAATTTCTTGACAGCATCAAAAGCTTCAAAATTATCTTGAATCTTATAACCACTCGAGGGCATTTCACCAATGCCACGCCATACTTGGTCACTAACCTCAAACACCTGCTCAATAATGGCTCTAGCCTCCTTATTTCCTTCTTCGCGAACAATTCGAGAGTACTGATTTTCTACTTCGTGGGTTCCTAACTCTAGTTGTTTTACCACCATAAGTATTCCTTGAATCACATCAATAGGCTCAAAACCGGTAACAACAATGGGCACCTTATATTCTGAAGCTAAAGGGTAGTACTGTCCGTTACCCATTATGGTACACACGTGACCTGCTGCCAAGAATCCATCAATTTTACTAAGTGGGTCATTAATTACGGCTTTAATAGCAGGTGGCACAAGCACATGTGATGCTAGTATGCTATAGTTGGTTATTCCTTCTCTCTTGGCATGTACTAGAGAAAGGGCATTCGCGGGGGCAGTAGTTTCAAAGCCGACAGCGAAAAAAATAACTTCCTTCGTTGGGTTGTCTTTAGCAATTGCAACCGCTTCTAATGGAGAATATAAAATTCGAACATCAGCCCCTTGTGCTTTTGCCTCTAATAAATTCTGATTCGATCCTGGTACTCGAAGCATATCTCCGAAAGAACACAAGATCACGTTAGGGCGCATCGCCAAATCAATGGCCGCATCGATAAGATGTATAGGGGTCACACAAACGGGACAACCAGGACCATGAATCATAGTGATTTCTGACGGTAGAACGTCGATAATCCCATTCTTTACAAGACTATGAGTCTGACCTCCACAAACCTCCATTATAGACCAGGGCCTAGTAACTGTTCTGCGAATCTCATCTAATATCTTTCTAGCTAATACCGGGTCTCGGTACTCCTTCAAATACTTCATTCTGTTTTTGGTAGGTATTCATCAATGTCTTCAAGCTCTCCGACTTCTCCGATTTCTCGCAGGTACTCGAAGGTTTTCTTAGCCTCTTCTTCATCAACCTTACTGATCGCTACACCTACGTGTACAAGAACATAGTCTCCAATTTCTGCAGTAGGTAACATCTCAAGGCTTGCCGATTTCATAATACCTCCGAAAGAAACTTGGGCTTTTCTAAGTAGACCCCCATGGAGTTCTTCAATTGATTTAATCTGACCAGGAACTGCTAGGCACATTGTTGTTTAGTTTATATGGTGATTATGGTAAAGTTGACCTATCGGAATTCCAGAATCGTTAGGAGAACTTATGCTATTAAAATATAAATTTATTTGAACATTACGGGCGTAACCCTCAATGAAATGGATAAGCAACCCGTTCTGAAACACCCCTCCGCTACAAACCACCTCTTTGTATTGGTTCTTCAAAGCAAAAGAAACCAATTGGTAGGCTATAGTTGCAATAAAATTCAAGGCCAATTCACCGATCGGCCTACCCACTTCTATCCCCTCTTCAATCACCCTCAAATAAGACTCGAAACTATGGTCAACCTTAAAAGGTTTAGGTTGGTAATGGCTGTGATGCTTTAGATATCTTGCTGCTAATGCTTCAACTTTCATTGCGGCTTCTCCTTCATAACTATTTACTTGAGTTACACCTAACAGAGCAGCAACAGCATCAAAGAGCCTACCCATAGAACGAATTCTTCCTTTGGAGATCTTTCGAAGTTTACGGTATAACTCAAGTTCAACAGGGTTAAATAAAGTGGAGATTGTTTTTGAATCGGGATAGATTGAGAGTAAAGACAATCGTGTTTCAGAAGACATTTTGTCGCCCGCTATGACTGGATAAAAGGAGAATACCTCTATCGGAGTGATTTTTCCTTGATGGTATTCAAATAGCTCAGCCCCACCTAGTTTTTCACCTTCAAGAAATCCAACTCCGTCAAGAACAATCCCAAATATACTCGTCTTTCTATGAAACAATCCATGATCCGCCAGGCCTGAGCAAAAATGAGCCTCATGGTGTGGGATTGATTTTAGCGGAACCTTAAATTCATTTGAAAAAGACTCGGCTAGGGCACGGGAAAAATATCCAGGATGAGCGTCTATTAAGAGCTCTTGCGGTTTTAGGTCTAATACATTTACCAGATGTCTAAGGCTGAATTTCATTCGCTCCTGAACTTCAAAACTTTCTAAATTCCCGAAATAAGGGCTGAGATAGCACTTGCCTTCGTGAAAAAGCGCATAATGCGCCTTCATATCTGCACCGAAAGCAATCACCGTATGATCACCAGGTTGAGTATTACTAATGTAATTTGGAGTCAACCCCCTAGCCGGTCGTATTATGATTGGATGATCCCCTACCATTCTGGTCACCGAATCATCCATAGGGTGAACGATATCTAAGTAGTGATATAGGTATAAATCTACAATGCCCTCCAATAAACGTTTTGCTTCGTTAATGCCAGCAATTAGCGGAGATCCGCCTCTGTTACCACTGGTAGCAATTAACGGTTTCCCAAATTGTTGGCTAATAAGGTACACCAAGGGGTTTGAGGGGAGCATCACCCCTATTTCATTTAATCCAGGAGCTATGTTTTTTGCAAGCTTAGTATTTGAAGCCGATTCTAAAAGAACGATAGGGCCAACCGCCGAGCATAATAATTCTGCTTGGTTTTTTTCAATTTTGAAGTCTTCAGCAAGACAATCAAAATCTTGGTATACTACCGCAAAAGGTTTCTGAGGTCTGTTCTTGCGGCTCCGAAGACGTTCAATCACCTTTTCGTTCGTTGCATCCGCCATTAATAGAAAACCTGTCGTTGTTTGAACAGCAATGATCTTTCCTTGAGTTAAATAAAGAACTGCTTCCTCGATTAAATCGGTCCCCTTCGGGGCCTCAGGATAGGTAACTAGTTGAGGTCCGCAAGTTTTGCAACTATTGGTCTGCGAATGAAATCTACGATCGTTAGTATCTGCATATTCTCTTGAACAATCTGCACACATTTTAAAATCAGTGATGCTCAGTTGTTCTCTATCGAAAGGAAAGCCCTTAGCTATTGCGAATCTAGGACCGCAAATGGTACAAGTAGTAAAGGGATAATCTTTTCTTCTAGGATGCGTTTTTAAATCTTCTATACAAGAATCACAAAGCTTAAAATCTGGAGTCAACCGAAGGTTTAAAACTCCCGAATTCATCGATGGATCAATTGAAAAACCATCATCGATCTTCAAATCTTGCTCTGAAGACTTCTCAAAAGATTCGATCCATGCCGCTGACGGTTTCTCATCAAAAATTCGCTTTCGAAAGTTTTCAGCTAGCAATCTATCTGCGGCAAATTCAACAACTACCCCCTGTTCAGAATTAAAAACCCTTCCATTGATTTTTAATACGTCAGCGAGTTTTTTAATAAAAGGCCTGAAGCCGACCCCTTGGACGATTCCACCTATGGTAAATCTCCAATACAAGATTTAGATGGACTTTTTTTCTTTAACCTTCTCTAGAATCCAATCACACCAAGTATCAATTCCTTCTTCACTTAAAGATGAAATTTGAATCACCTCTAATTCATGATTGATCTCTCGTGCATCCTTTACTACTGCATCGACAGAGAAAGGAAGATAAGGTAATAGATCTGCTTTGGATACTAGCATTAGGTCACTTGTTAGAAACATCTTCGGATACTTCTTGGGCTTATCGTCTCCTTCAGTAGTCGCCATAAGAGTAATTCTATAGTCCTCACCTAAATCAAATGAAGAAGGACAAACTAAGTTTCCTACATTTTCAATAAACAGAACATCCAAGTTCTCAAGATCAAATTGATCTAAGATCTGATGAACCATTTGCGCCTCCAAATGACAAATGCCTCCAGTGACAATCTGTAGCGCAAAAATGCCCGTTTGACGAATACGATCCGCATCACGTTCTGTCTCAAGATCCCCAACCATCACAGCTAGGTTAAGCTTGTCTTTCAACTTTTCTGCAGTCTTCTGCATCAAGGTTGTTTTACCGCTACCCGCAGAAGAAGTTACGTTAATCAGTAAGGTCTTTGTTTCCTTCATTTTAGACCTAATGATTTCGGCTACATAATCATTGGCCTTTAACAAATGAATATTCGTATTCTCACACTGCACATTCCCACGAGCAGCTTTAGTTGATTTTTCTACACTCATAATTAATCGTCGTTAAATTCTACTTTATGAATCAACATTTCTTCGCCTTGAATAACCTCCTTAGATGGGGCCCCACAAGACTTACAAATAAATTTATAGTTCTGTACTTCTGAATCGACGTCACAGGATGAACAATGAATGACTAGTGGCGTTGATTCAATTTCTAAGGATACCTTAGAGAAGGTAGGATAGGTTTGTTGAAACGCTTCAAAGGCGTTCATTAGTAGGCGAGGTTCAATATTAGAAAGAATCCCAACCTTAAGAAATATCCGTTCAAGAGAGTTCAGTCGATCCTCACCAAACTCCATCTCTAGAGTTCGAGCTACACTGTTTATGATAGAAGTCTCATGCATTATATCAATTCTTTTAGGTTAGTAATCATTGTTGAGAATTCATCTACTTTTTCAAGTAAATAATCATCTTTGGTAAGTCCTCTTACTTCATCAACAATGTGTTCCATTTGCTCTAAACGTGAGCGTTCTTGGCTCGCGTCTTCATTGTGTAACTTCAATTGGAGCTCTAGATAATTAAGTAAACTTATTACCCGTTTCTGAGGAAAAGAGTCTGAAGGCCTGTGACTAAGAGCTAATTCAAACAAGTCTTTTGCTTTAGCTAAATGATCATTTAGTTTGGCATCAGGAAAGTTCATGAGTGCGGTGGCATAGTTATGAGCCACTTCAGAAAGACTAACCGTATCCTCGGCCTCCTCATAGAGGGACATCGCTTCCTTAAAACACGAAGCGCTAAGCGCGTACCACATGGGCTGTTCACTGTCTGATGAAATCATGTCGGTATACAATAACGCCAAATTACCTTTTACCTCGGCACATTCATGGGGGTACTCTGACGGGGTAAACACCTTCAGTGCATTCTGATAGGCATTGATCGAAGACTTATAATACTGAGGAGCACCATTCTTTGACCATCCGTAGAGAATTCGTCCTTTTAAAACCGATGCTTTTGCCATGAAGTACGACAGATCGAATTTTTTCAAAGCCAATAGCGCAGCATTAATCGACTTTAAAGCCTCTTCATATTTAGCCGATAGCAATTGTAATTCTGCTAGGTCTAAATTCACAATAGCTGCCCTAAGTTCTTCTCCGTGATGGGTACAAAGCGAACTAAAATCCTTAAATACGGACTCAATTCGGTCTAGAGAGTCGGCCTGTTCGTCACTTTTCATCGAAACGTATTCAAGCATGGCCTGATCAAATAGTAGCAGCGTCTTGAACGGTTCATTCTGCACGGCAATATCGCGAGACGAAATCTCTAAACCGTCATCCAAACGATCAACTAACAGTTGATTCTGATGATGAATGAGGTAATACTTTGCATTTTCATCTTGAGCATTGGTGATGCAGTCTGAATACCACTGATTCTGCTCAAACGAGGAGTCAAAAAGATTCAAATTGTGAATGAATAAACATTGATTAGAAGGATCTAATCGCTCCCAAAACGGCATCACCTCCTCTTGTTGAATATCGTATCCATTTTGGATTAAGGCATAGATATAAAGCGTAGCAAATAATTCGTCTTCAGGAGATAGCAATTGAAGCGCACGCTCATAATTACCCAACTTGAAAAAAACAAGCGCGTTGAAGATAGCCTCATCAAATTCTTGATCCTGAATGATAATAGGGAAGTTATTATCTGCCCAATCAGGAAGAATTTCTATTCTCTGATGAGCAAGTTTAATATGATAGTGTTCACTTGCTAAAGCAACGAACTCGACGAGTTCGTTTAAACGGTCATGCTGATCGATGATTGATTGAATACGATCCTTCTCTTCAGTTGAGATCGCTATTAAAACTTTCGGAAGTTCCATTCGATTGTTTGTGGTATTTATTGGCTTGTTGAATATAAATAGATCCGTAGAGTTTTGCTAACGATTCTGTACGATGCGTCCCCATATGATGCATCAAATATTCTTGTGGATTATCTGGATTAATAAAGGTCAAATAGACATGCCACTGTGATTTCTCTTCTTCAATATGAAAAGATACTGACGCATTTGGCAACCACTTTTCTGACCCCTCCATTCTTAGAAATCAATTTGAATTAAACCGGTCTTATCAGAGAATGAAATTTCTAGGTCATCAGTCGCCTTCGAATCAATTTCTAAATCGATAAGAAAAGGCTTGATATTAAGCGATTTAGCACCTTCAAGGTTCTTTTGTTTTAACATCATCTGAGCTGCACCTTTGTGAACCTTAGTAAACCAAACTTGGGCTACGGCACAAATGTTCATTCGCTTATGGTCTAGATCTGTAGCGACATATACATGAGAAACTCTTCCAAAAAACTGATCTACCTGCTCAGGTGTGAAAATGAGATGATCTCCTTTAAATAAAATCTTACAAAGGATTTGCTGAGAGTTTGACATCTTCTAAAATTTTCTGAACCACTTTTTCCCCAGCCTCTCGAACCACATCACTCAATTGAACTTCTAGTCTAGTATCTTCGATAGCGATCAAATAAACCTCTATATCGGTAGGGAACTCATCTCTCATTATTTTTCGTGCATAACTCAGGGCTTGATCCCATTTCATGCTATGCAAAAAAACCATCGGATCTTCTTCAGGCTCAGCAGCTAATTCCATTGCTGGAACTTTAAAAATACTGCCTACTTCATGGCCACTGTTGATCACAGCATCAACCATTATGATACGATCATGCCCTTTGAGTTTGAACAACACCTCAAAGGCCGATGTCCCCATGTCAAACAAAGTAACGGAATCATTTTCTGTGACGTATTTTTCTAGAGATTTAACCACTTCAACCCCTATAGCATCATCGCTTCTCACTGGGTTTCCAAATCCTAATATTGCTGTCTTCATAAGCTTTAAAATAAGAAACCTGCCCAACATATGCTAGACAGGTTTCATCAAAATTTGATTGAAATACTTAGATTTTGAAGCGGCTTAATTCAACTCCGCTCTTATCGTCATGGGCGTGAACTGTACACACCAAACAAGAGTCAAATGAGCGAGCAACAATACCTACTTCAACAGGATCTTTTGGATCCTCTATTTCAGTATCTAGTAAGGCTGCTTCGATAGGGCCTGGATTATCATCACCATCTTGAGGACCAACATTCCATGTAGTCGGTGCCATCACCTGGTAATTTTTAATCACTCCATCTTTAATCTCAACCCAGTGCGCTAATGAACCACGAGCGGCTTCGGTAGCTCCGAATCCTTTACCATCCTTCTCAACAGGCTTGATATAGAATTCTCCATCTAGATCGATTTCACTGAGCCATTGATCAATGAGTTTATAAAGACGCGGTGCTTCGTGAACCCTAGCTAAAACTCTAGTGAAAACACTAGGTCCTAGTTTTTTAATAATATCTCCAAAAAGTGGATCGTGGATCTGGTGATCTTTCAAATTCGGATTTGCATACATGATACAACGAGCAAGCGGCCCAGCTTCTACCGCATGACCATCATATCGAGGTGCTTTCGCCCAAGAATATTGACCGTCAAAGTCTGTGTCATGTAAGGTTTGTGATTTAGCCGGATCTGGTAGTGGCTCATCCCAAGGGTGTAAGCCATCCTCTTGATTGTTGTACCAAGAGTGCTTCACGTGCTCACTAACTTTTAGGTGATCAAACTCATGCCAGTTTTCTCCATCGAAGAATCCGCTAGGGCTTATCAAAGCATCATTACGACCTTCTATGGTTGGATTATTGTAAAGATCCTTGTGTAAGTAAGTACCAAAAGCTAGGAACTTACCAACTCCCTTACCAAAACCATCTAAACCGAACTCAAGACCTGCTCTAATTAGCAAACCTAGATCACTGTTTTTATGAGAATCATTTTCTTCAACCCAGGCAAGCATATCGTCCCAAGTTTTGATTTCCATGTAACGCTCAATAGAACAACCTAGCCAGATCGGCTCTAACCATTCATTCTTAAACTGAGTCATGATCGCATGGGCTCTAGTGATATCCTTTAATGTAGGAGCACACATTACTCCTCCAGGTACCATGTAGCTAGAGTGTGGCCACTGACCACCAAACAAAGCATAAACCTGAACAGGAAGTGCACTTGCGGTTAATCCTAATTGGAAGGTTTTACCAACATAAGCAGACCAACGTTCAACTACCTCTTTATAAAGGGGCTTGTCAGCATATTTTTTATTTGCTAGGTCTGTAGCGAAAATCGCATAAAACCATCGTGGAATACTCTGAATAGTTTCTGTAGCCTGACCAATTGCTCTAAGTAGTAAGGCGTTTGGAGGCAATTTAGTACCCCAAGCCGTATCTAAGGCCGAAGAAGCACAATACAAGTGAGAACCACCACAAATTCCACAAATTCTTGGAGTAACAATTAGACCTGATTGCGGGTCTTTTCCAGCCATAATTTTCTCAAATCCGCGAAACATCGCAGCTTGAGTATGTGCTCGAGTTACTTTTCCATTATCGATATATACCTTGACATCTAGATCTCCCTCTACACGTCCTACAGGTGAAATATTTAATTCTTTTACTGCCATTTTATTAATTATTTAGAGGCTTCAGTAAATTGTTTTTTAGTCGGAAGAACCTTGTGGAATCCAGCCTCAACATAATAAGAGAACTTAGACTGACCTGTTGGTACTTCTTTAGGGAATACTCCTAAATGCTTCATTGTTTTCAGAACACTTCCTTTCATAAGGTCGTTATGTGGGAAGCCTGGCTCAGTACATCCTAAACATGGGTGATTTGCACGAGTCTTACTCGACTGGCGATTCCATAGGATGTTATTACAACTTGCACGAGTCATTGGCCCTCTACAACCAACTTCGTAGAATAGACATCCACCTCGTTTACCAAAGTTTCCTTCGACCTTCTGAGCGAAGTTTACCACGTTGGTACATCCGTTCTGAACAAAGTCAGTAAAGAATGTTTTTGGACGATGATAATCATCGATCAGTACATCACCTATTCTACCTACGGCAATAGCTACCAAAATTTGGGTAATCCAATCAGGGTGTGCAGGACATCCAGGAATGTTTATTACAGGCAAACCGCCTTTAGACACGTAATCAGCACCTAAGAATCCTCCTTTTTTCTTTTTGTGAAACTGAAGACCCGTAGACTCTGATGGGTTTGGTGGAACCGCAGGAATCCCTCCCCAAGTTGCACAGTCACCGATAGCGACAACATAACCTGCAACTTCAGAAAGCTCTTTGATCCAGTCCATCATCGGACGATCAGCAAAATAGTTCATCGAACCCGTATTGTTCGGCCCTTGAATTAAGGATCCTTCATACACTAAAATGTCCATTTGAACTTTGCCCTTGATAATGTCGTTGAGCAAGTCTTGAACTTGATCACCGATTTGAAGACCTGTAGTTGGATGCCAAAGAATGTTTAACCCGAAGTCAGTGATTAACTCAACAACTGTAGGCTCTTCGGCATTTAAAAACGACATCGTATTGCCGCTACAAGCCCCTCCTTGGAGCCATAAAACATTTGCCATGAGAATAGTTTTTGTTTGTTTAAGGTGCACTAATATGTGAAAAAAAATGACATATTCTCAAATTTAAGTAGCTAAAAATGAGAATATAGCATTATTTAGAATTGTTCTAAGTAATAGAATTACCGAATCAATTCAGCGATCATTTAGGTGATCAAGAAGCCCTTAGTTAAAAAATATCAACTAGATCAAACCTTAAACAAAATACTGATAGAGTTGGTATCCAAGAAGTGCAATACCAGCAACGAGCAAGTAACTATTGATTGCCTTGTAGAGCGAATCATAAGCTCTTTGCGTTCGAAGAAATTTAATGGCGTAAAGAATGGGTATTAAAGCAGCGACCTGACCTAACTCAACGCCGAGATTGAAGCTTAGAATTTTTAAAAGTACCTGCTCTTCTCCTAAATGCAAAGATTGAAGTCGTGCAGATAGACCCAATCCATGAATGAGACCAAAAAGTGTTACCATTAAAAGCAAATTCGGAGCCTTACTTGCGATGATTTTAAAGCCTCCGAGATTTTCAAATCCTTTGTAAAAAACACTAAATCCAATCACCGCATCAATTAAGTATTCATTGACCTCGATCTTTAGAAAAGTTGCTGCGATTAGTGTAACACTATGGCCTAAAGTAAAGGCTGAAATGAATTTGACGATATCAGAGAACTTCGATAAGTAAAAAACTACTCCCGTTAAGAATAGTAAGTGGTCATAGCCAGTAAGCATATGCTTGGCTCCAACCCATAGATATGCCCAAAGACCCCCATTTATAAGTAATTCATGATCAGCTGATGCAACATCATGGGCATAAATAAAAGAGTTGCTCAGTAGCAAAACTAAAAGCAGAATCCTAGTTCTCATTGTTGCGACTTCTGAAGAAGAAGAAAAGTAGTGCTATGAGTATAACGCTGACAACAATAAAATAATAAACCGGAATCTCATCATGAGATTCTTCTGAGTGTTCGTGCGAATGGCCTTCTCCAACAGCAAAGGTAAGGGTTGCCCAATTCGATTCGTGAGTATATTCAGAATCAGCTAACTCTACCAGATGAATAGTTCGCAGATACCAAACTCCTTCTTTATCAATAGGCAATTCAATCACCCCGTTTTCGTTGGTTCTAAACTGCTGAAGATCATTATGCTCGTGAGATTCATCAGAATCATGGGTGTGGGTTGACCCATCATGAGTGTGTGTGGTTGACGAAGCTTGGTATCCGAGATAAACAAGTTGATTTGCCAGTGGCTCTTGATTAGCATATAACTGAACGGGAAGTGTGTGACCAATATGAATATCATAAGGATTTTCAAGAGGGATAAACTCTATCGGATAGTTCAAAGCCGTCATCCAGTCATCACTTAACGTTTCACCCACCTGAACAATAGTTTTCACATGCTTAGAATAAAGTTCTACCGCTCCTGTGTTAAGGGTACCATCTGCCGCTCTTTTCTCTAATAAATCTAATACCCCATCGTGTTTTAAATAATCATTGAATGCCTCAGCATCCATTTCAATCGTTCTGGCGCGCGTAGATAAACCGATTACATAGGTTCCTTCACCTTTTGTTTCAAAGTCTAAATAGGTAATACTATCTTTTTCATACCAACTATCTTCTGAAGGATGAAATCGCTCTCCGTTCTGAAGAATAGAAACGTCGATCATTCGATCGCGGTCAATCACATTTTCACTCTTGTCGAAGGTTCCGTTAAATAATTCTACGGTCGATTTGGTGAACGTATCCAAGAAGTAGTTGTTGAGCTTCAAGTACATGTCATGACTTGAAAAAAGAACGAAGGCAATAGCTACAATAGGGAGGTATATGAATTTTTTCATCTATCGGATATTAGGTCGGTTTCGAAAATATAACCATTCGTGCTTTAAAACAATAGTTATATGCTGTGTAGCCTTTAGATAAATCTTACCACCGGACAATGATTGAAACTTATTAGAACTGTCAGAATTCTAATAGTTCAGATGACTGAGAATACCCTAGGATTAGCCTCAGTCGTTTCGCTCCTTCGGCTTTTCCTTTACATCCCGAAGTCTAAAGTTGAATAAAGCAATAGAGGAAAACTAATGTATTCTTGCAATATGAGATAATTAGGTTTTATTCATGCTTAATTTAGGTAGTCATCGCGTTAAAATGTGTTATGAAAAACTTCATTTATACCATAACTACCTGTTTTTTAATATTGGTTTTAGGATGTTCAAAGGATAATCAAATCATTGAAGAACCTGAGATCCCAAAATTCAACGTTGTTATTTTGGCAGGAGAAGGTGGAATCGTCAATTCTTCTGGTGGCACTTTTAGTAAAGGATCTACTATAACTATAAGTGCTATTCCAAATCAAGAATTTGAATTTGAACAGTGGTCAGACGGTTCTACTGAAAATCCCAGAGAATTAATTGTAACTAACAATATTAATCTAACAGCAATTTTTAAGGTAAGAAAGTATGCTTTAACGATCAATATAAATGGTGAAGGAACAGTCGATGAAGAGATTTTGGTGCAAAATTCAACACCCTCAGAATATGAATCGGGGAAAACTATTCGTTTGACTGCAATTCCATCAGATTGTTGGGAGTTTACAGGTTGGTCAGGTGACATTGAGTCAAATGAAAACCCAATTGAAATTGTAATTACTTCATCAACGACTCTTAATCTATCTTTCAATGAAATTCCAATTAGAGAAATAGCGGAATTTAACTCTATATCGTATGAATCAAGATCCTTCTACAACAGATCATTTAAAGACTATTTAGAGAATGGAGATGCTCTTGACGCAGTTGTACTGGACTACAATATGGACGGCTTTATTGACTTCGTCCATACAGATTCTGAATACGGAGCATCCTTCAATGGAGTTGGGGTAAGGAATAAAATAAAATTCTTTAAAGGCGACTGCAATGGTCAATTAGTCCTTGATGAGACACTAACGGGTAAATTTGATGGACTTGAACACGGAAGAAAAGGAATTGTTGGTGATTACAACAACGATGGCTATCCTGACATATTTTTTGTAGGTCATGGTATTGATGCTAATCCATATCCTGGTGAATATCCAATATTACTAATCAATGAAGGAGGCAGTGATTTTAAAGAAGAAAGATTCGAAAATCTGATCGGTTTTTTCCATACAACATCTTCTGGCGATTATGACAATGATGGTGATCAAGACATTATTTTAATAAGCCAAGGTGTTACTTATATTCTAAAAAATGATGGAAACGCCACATTTAACATCATAAAAGATGATATAAATTATGATAGTAGAGCTGTAGTGGAGTTCGAACAAGCACCAATTGTTCCCCTCATGAATCAAATTTACACCTCGGAATTATTCGATGTTAACTCAGACGGCTACTTAGATCTAATTGTAACAGGCCACGATTTCCCTGATCAATATTCAGGGGAATCTGCAGTATTGTTCGGTGATGGGTCAACATTTTTGAATGGCTATAAAACCCTACCATCTTCAGAAGGTTATGGTATCGGTGTTGATATCGATTTTTATGACATAAACCTGGATGGCACGTTAGAAATTATTGTTAATAGAACTGGAGACCCAATAAATGGGCTTGGCTTCTATACAGGATGGAAAATACAAATACTAGAACTTGTTGGTGGTAATTATGTAGATGCTACAGATAAATTTATTGATGAGAGTTCAGGTGTTGATTCTAGCTGGATGTATTGGCTTCATATAGATGATTTTGATAACGATGGCGTCATTGAGTTGTTTAATGATGATTTAAAGACAGAAGCAAAATCGTCCGTTCGTCCCTATAAGGTTTGGGATTTAGTTAACGGAAAATTTATACTTCAAACTACGGAGGAATAAAACACAAAACCCATGCAAATGCATGGGTTTTTTCTATCCTTTAGTGGGTGTTACAGGATTCGAACCTGTGACCTCTACCCTGTCAAGGTAGCGCTCTAAACCAACTGAGCTAAACACCCTTGTATGTTGCGAATTTACAATGAAAGAAATCAAATCGATCGAAGAGCATTAAAAATAAAATGTAAATAAAACTTGACATTGATATAAAAACTACTACTTTTGTCAAATAAACTTTACAAAATGAAAGAAGAACGTAAGAAAAGAATGACCCAATTAGCCATATGGACTTGGACTTGGGTGGCAACTTTGGCCCTAGCCACTTTTGGGCCTGAATTTATTTGGGCAGCCGATAGTCCACTGACGATTGCCTCAATCGTGCTAAACTTTCTAAACGGAGCCTTAATGATTTGGGCGAATCGAAATCTGTACAATCATTACGATGAGTTAGAGCGTAAAATTCACCTTGAAGCTATGGCTTTGACTCTTGGAGTTGCGGTAATCGTCGGCCTGACCTATTCCTTATTAGATCAGAAAAATATTATCCAGTCAGATGCAGAGATTGGTGTATTGGTTGGTATCATCGGTATCACCTATGGGGTTGCCATGGGTATTAACACAAAACGGTACTCATGAATAACCGAGTAAAAGAACTCAGAAAAGAAAAAGGATATACTCAGGAAGATCTTGCTGAAATTATCGGAGTTTCGAGGCAAACGGTCAATGCGATTGAGAAACAAAAATTCGATCCTAGTTTGAATACTGCTTTTAAAATGGCGAAACTTTTTAAGCTTCCGATCGAATCAATTTTTCTTGGTGAAGATTAGTTGGCAAGATTAATTTCGATTCGCTTAAAGTTAATTTGATCATAATCTGCAGACTCGTAGAGAAGGCCCAACTCGGTCCTACTTAATTGAAGTAAATCACTGTAAGCAGCAAAGCCAGGTTCGACAATCTCTAAAACACTCCAGTTTCTACCTCGATCAGAAGATTTCCACAAGGTGAGTTGCTCCCTTTTTTCAATTGAAGCAGGCCCAAGATGGTAAAGATGATCTGATTCAGGTATGTATATTATCGATGATTGGCAAACAGGTGTGGTAAGTTCAGCAACTAAGTCGTATTCATTCCAATGAACCCCGTTGTCTAAACTGCGAGCAATCATTTTAGATTGATCCTTATTGTTTTGCATTCGTATAAGCAATAACAGTTCGTCACCCGGCAATTCTACCGCCATAGCTTCATTCGAAGAAGGAACAGGTAGATCTTCAGACACCTTCCAGGTTTTCCCAAAGTCATCCGAATAAATACCGTACGAATGATAATCTTTGAAATTCTCTTGAGGGTCACCCAAAGAATGGTTAGCTGGCAAATAAATTCTTCCCTTATTCGTTCCCATAGCCAGTTGAATGGCATGACCAGGGCCTAGAGCAAAAGTGCGAGCATCTTTGAATTCTATGGTACTAAAGCGATCGAAATGCACCTCATTCGAGATGTCAATGGGTTCAGACCAAGACCAACCGAAGTCAGAAGAAAAGGTATAATAAGCTTTACGTCTTCCGTTTCCTGAACGCGTTTCCCACTCAGACTGGGTACCTGTATTGTAGAAAAGCATTAATCTTCCTTCGGGATATTCGGGGTTAAGCATATCAATCACCGGAGTAGGATTTCCGGCTTGAAGTTCAGCATTGTCAACGATGACTCGAGGCGCAGTCCAGTTTTCTCCTCCATCGTGGCTAATTCTTAGTAAAATATCAACGTCTCCAAAATCTCCACACCCTGCTTTTCTTCCTTCGGCAAATGCATATAGCTTAGAACCTGAGCCTACCATTGCCGGAATCCGAAAACATTGATAGCCCAAATCTCCAGACTGAAACAGCGTCTGATACTGCGCACCTAAAGAAGAGCAAATAAGTAGTAATAAAAGGCTAATTCGCATTTATACTCGTTTGTAAACCTCTTCAAAAGGAACACGACAACGCTCGCCCCATATTCCCTCATTTCCTTTTCTAATTCCGCACGAGATAATCATATTGATTTTTGCCGAATTAGGAAGATTTAGAAGTCGCTTTACCCTACGACTATCAAAACCCTCCATAGGGCAAGTATCATAACCTTTCTCTGCCATGGCAAGCATAAAGGTTTGAGCAGCGAGGGCGCAAGATTTATGAGCAACCCCGCGCATATGGGTTTCGGTTACCTCTCTAACCACAGGCCTAAACCATCCCATAACGGTCACCACTAACCACCTGAACACCCCCATTAGTCGAAAGCAACGACTGTATAGAAAAGGCATCAGCTTACCGTAATAAGTCTCTCGAACCGCAATTCGTTTTGCTTTTCGAGCGGCAGGGCTATTTCTGTCAATATTTCCCTTTTCAAAATTGAGAACAAACTGAGCGCGCGTTCGATGCAGATCTTGTCGAGTGACAAATACCACCCACTGATCAGCAGTTGAGGCCGCTGTTTGCCCTAGGCAGGCATCCGTAATTGCATCTTTATAGTTCTTATCTGTGATATGTATAAATTCCCATAACTGAAGATTTGAACTATTGGGAGCAAGTGTGGCCTGCTCTAAACAATCTTTTACCTTATCAGCATCTATTGGTTTTTCACTGTCGTAAATTCTTACAGAACGGCGATATTCTAATAAATCTTTTAAACTCATATGAGGTCTTGAAATAAACCAGTAATTTATTCAATAAGAATGAATTGTATCTTGTTATTACCCAAAGTTGGTTCAGATTATGAATAAAAGAAACTTTTTAAAATCAACAGCTGCAGTACTTGCCACACCGCTATTAAGTTCATTTGATCTAAAGCAAGATCAGTACAATAAACCTCTTTCAACTTTGAAAGGAGAGGCTCTTTGGAAAAGAGTTCGACAAGATTACCACTTAAAAGAGGACTATATCAATTTAGAGAGTGGTTACTATAATATCATTCCTACTCCTACTTTAAGAAAGGTTAACGAACACCTCGAACGGGTGAACAAGGAAGGGTCTTACTACATGAGAAATCAACTCGATATCGACCGAAAGGAAGTAACCGATAAGTTGGCCGAATTTGTCGGATGTAACCCAAAAGACCTGGCCATAACAAGAAACACTACTGAATCATTAGACCTTGTGATTTCTGGATTTCCTTGGGAGGCAGGAGATCACGCCATTTATGCTGAACAAGATTACGGTGCTATGCAACTGATGTTCGAACAAATTTCAAAACGACATGGGGTACAGTTAGATGTGGTATCCGTTCCTAATCATCCGAAAGATGATGATGAAATAATTGCTCTCTACGAGTCGAAAATCACCTCAAAGACTAAGTTGATTATGGTATGCCACATGATCAATATCACAGGGCAAATACTCCCCATCAAAAAGATATGCGATATGGCACACTCCTATGGCGTAGAAGTTTTGGTTGATGGCGCTCACTGCGTTGGACACTTTGATTTTAAAATCACAGAATTAAATTGTGATTACTATGGTTCTAGTCTTCACAAGTGGTTGGCAGCCCCATTAGGCAATGGTCTACTCTATATCAAAGACGAACATCGTCCAAAAATCTGGCCTTTGCTTGCAGACTACGAAAAAGACCTTACTCAAATTCGCAGGTTAAACCATTTAGGGACGCATCCGGCCTACATCACTCTTGGCATAGAAGATGCCATAGACTACCTCAACGAGATGGGTATTAAACGCAAAGAACAACGCCTTAGTCAGATAAGACAATACTGGATGAAAAATCTTCAAGCAGTTGATAATGTTCAGATCAACACACCTTGGAGCAACGAAAGAGCTTGTGGAATAGCAAATGTTGGTCTTAAAAACCTGAAACCTGCAGAAATGGCAAAAAGACTCTTTGACGAGTTTGATATTTTCACCGTAGCTATTGATTATGCCAACGTTCAAGGTTGCAGAATTACTCCCAATGTATTTACCACTTTCGACGAGTTAGATCGCTTTTCAGAAGCTGTTATACAACTCTCAAAAGTTTAGCTATCCATTATATACCTCGAGCATGCCTTTAATGAATAGATCGACCTCTTCTGCAGTTCCAGTACTTATACGACACCAATCATAAAATGGAGGAAAAGGTCTACCGATTCGCACCCCTTTAGCTAACATTTCAGGGCCTAATTCCCTAATGTCTCTTTTCGAATGAAAAAAGATAAAATTGGTACTTGAGCGAACGTAATCTAACTGAAGGTGGTCCAATAAATCGTAGATACGCTGTTTTTGTTTGCGATTTTGTTCAAGTGAAAACTGATAAAAATCACGATCTTCTAAAGAAGCTTCTGCAGCGGCAATGGCAAGTACATTACTCATTGCTACCACATTCTTGCGTATTTGTTGTGCTAAATGAGGCGGAGCGATAAGGTATCCTATCCTCGTTCCCGCAAGACCATAAACCTTAGAAAAGGTTTTCGAGACGATCACATTCTTTCCCTGTCTTACCAGTGCATCCATAGAAGGGTAATGATCTTCTTCTATAAAATCATAGTAAGCTTCATCTGAGAAAACGATGGTACGATCACTTACTGAATTACAAAAATCCGTTAAGGCATCAGCCGGTAGTAAAGTTCCTGTTGGGTTATTCGGGTTGCATAAAAACACCAGCTTGGTCTTTGAACTTATACGCCTTTCAATTTCATTTAAGTCGTATCCTTTATCTTCTCCTACAGGAACCCAATTGATAGTCGCATCCCATCCCTTGGCATAATCCATCATAGCTAAGAAAGTGGGCTGACCAGCAATAATCTCTCCTCCACTGTGAGCAAAGGTGAGCCCTGTAATTTTAAGGCCTTCAGTAGAGCCACCGGTAACAATAATACTTTCAGGTTCAACACCGTGTATTTTTGCAAGCTTTTCTGCGAGTGCGTCACTGTACTCATAAGGATATCGACATGCGTGATCAAAGGCCTTAATAATTGATTCTTGAACCTTTTTCGAAGGACCATAAGGGTTCTCGTTTGAACTTAGCCGAACGACACTTTCTAAAGGTCGTGGATTGTAGTCAGCAATTTCCTTTGCTGAAAGCAACGTGGATGGAGCAACTAGTAACCCCCCAATTCCTAAGGAGGATCTTAACCAATCTCTTCTTGTTTGTCCCATAGTGATACGTTAATTAAAAAAGCACAGACGAGATACTTCACTTAAGGGAGGTAACGACCTCCAATATGCATCTTGTCCGTGCTTGTCTCAATAGTAGAGAATCTCTAAGATACACAAAATCAGCAAACTACCAAAATTATGATTGCCATTGTGCGCTTACAGCCTGTACCTCGTCTAGAACTCTAAGGAGATTTTCTCCCCAAAGCTTTTGGATATCTTCTTCGCTGTAGCCTCTCTTTACGAGCTCTAAGGTTACATTAAAAGTCTCTGAAGCATCTTGCCATCCGCCTACACCACCTCCGCCATCGAAGTCTGAAGAAATACCTACATGGTCAATCCCTATTAGGTTTACCATATAGTCAATATGATCTACAAAATCGGCGACGGTTACTCCCGTTGGAGCCTCTGGATCGTTAGCGACTAGTTCATCAGCCTCAGCTACGATTTCGCGATAATAATTCATAAAAGCAGCTCTCTTATCGGCGTCTAGATTTCTAAGTTCAGAGCGATCATACCACTCTAAACCTTTCTCTTCTGCTAGACGAGTTCTAATAGCCTGCATGTATTCGTTGCGAGCATTATGCTTCTCCGTATTCAAATAAGAAGAAAATGCTACGGTCTGAACTACACCCCCATTCTCTTTCATCCAGAACAATTGCTCATCATCGAGATTTCTTGAATGATCACAAAGAGCACGAGCTGACGAGTGCGAAGCAATAATGGGGGCTTTTGACAAGGCAATCATTTGACGCATCGCCTCCTTTGAAGGATGTGAAACATCAATCATCATTCCTAGACGATTCATTTCAACGATAGCCTCTTTTCCTAGCTCACTTAAACCCTCATGTAGAAACCCATCAGCCTCTCCTGTGTTAGAATCAGAGAATTGACTGTGTCCATTATGGGATAGTGAAACATAACGCGCGCCTTTATCTCTGTAAACTTCAAAATTGCCGAGGTCTTCACCTATCGGATAGGCATTCTCAACACCAATCATAGCAACCTTCTTACCCTCAGCGATAAGCGATCGAACCTCGTCAGAAGAAGTCGCAAGACCTATTTGATCAGGAGCATATTCCTCTACCAAACGATGAATTGCATCGAACTTAGCCATTGCATTCATCTCTGCACTAGCATAACCTTCTGCAGTTAAATCACCTTGCCCCGTATAGACGATAAGCCAAGCCACATCAAGCTGACCTTCGTCCATTTTAGGGAGATTCACTTGAGTATTCAAGCGCTGTGTGTAATTGATACTATCGGTAAAATTGGCCACATTGATATCATCATGGGTGTCAATGGTAATCACCGATTCATGAATTCGCCTAGCTTTTTCCTCTAAAGTCTCCGGTTGGGTTGTACAGCTCGCTACGATCATAAGACCGAGTAAGCCCAAAATTGAATGAGTTCTTTTCATTAGTAGTTCAGTTTAAGTTGATGTAGGTAATCATCATTCAAACCGACAATTACCGCATTCATTGAAGGTAAGAAAACAGATGATTTAATGTTACCCTGAATCTTAATAAACTGGTCGCTAGAAATATTTTGGTCTAGTTGACCGTTTTCAAAAAGTGCGATAGGCAGGGCACCTACTCCGTCTAATCGAGGAGTTTCTACTTCTGTGTTGTAAATGTTTCCGAAAAGAAGTAGCTGTCTTTTCTCATCTTCATTAGTGATTACCTCGGCACTCAATATGGGGAATAATTGAGCTTCAAAAGGCAGTTTTTCTACTTCAAAGCTTAATTCGCCTTTATTTCTAAGGAGAACACTTTCAAAGGTAATTACCTCACGCTCATAGGCTTCTGTTAACTTTTCACCATAGATATCGTCCAAGCTTGCAGAAGCAAAAGCTTCATAAGTTTTGAATTTATTACTAATAAATGGCATCTGTTGAGTGGAACATTCCTTACCCCTGACCGGCACATAAGTGTCATTATATACTTTACTCAATACGATATCCGGGGAGCCGTTCTCATCGAAATCATTCGCATAAATCTTGAACGGCTTTTCTTTTGAGGTTTTGAATTTGATTGATTTACCCACATTACCAGCGACAAAATCCATTAATCCGTCCTGATCTAAGTCTACCGGTGTTAAGCTATGCCACCAGCCGGTAAGATCTTTTAACGGATGTTCTGACTGATATTCGAGAATCCCTTTATTATTCATCCAGATCCCGATACCGGTCCATTCACCGAGCATCATGATATCCTTATAGCCATCTCCATTTAAATCAACCACCGCAATATCATTGACCATACCAAAAGTGTCGAAGCCTGTGGTTTTATCTTCTGTAACGTTTACCAATCTTCCCCCTTGATTTTCATAAAGAATTGAAGGTGCATGTCTCGGATAGTTTTTTGGTATAATTCGATTTCCAACAATGATATCTTGATCACCGTCTAAGTCAATATCAATGGCGACCACCTGCTTCCCATTTTCACGATTTTCTGCAAGAACTTCTGAGCTATGACGAGAGAATTGACCGTCGCCATCATTTAGATACAATCGGTCTTGATAATAAGAAGAATACGATCCGAAGTCGTTTCCACCGCTAGTTACAAATAGATCTAGATCGCCATCTCCTTCAAAATCAAAAGCAACAGCATCTGCGTCTTCAAACACACGGTCATCTTCGAAACTGGGTTGCACGCTAGCAACTAGTTCATCGCCTTTCTGAAGAAGCAGTTGGGCCGCTGAACCACTAGATCCTGAAACCCAAACATCTTCAAACCCATCTCCATTAGCATCAAATCGAGTTAGAAATGGCCCCTGTGTAGATTGAGCATACGGAAGAAGGATTTCTGTCTCGAACTCGTTAAGTGGGTTTTCCTCATGAGCTATATCCAAAGTAGTAACCTCAGCAATCAGAGTAGATTCAAACTCACTCGAATCTGGAAGAGCCTTGGAAGCATTCTCTGGCTTATTTATTGTTAAACGCTGATTGACCTTTAATTCGGTTTGTACAATCTCTGACCCATCAGGCCAAACTACTCTTAGTCGGTCAATAACGCTTGCATCGCCAAGTCCGAAATAGGCTTTATTTTCTTGGGAAGAGCGATATCCCCTCACTCTTTTAATTTCTTCAAAATAGTACTGGTCGCCCGCCCATAACTCTACCTTAGGATAATCTTCGCCGAGACCTGAATGAGTATCGACAACCAGATAGTTACCTCTCCTATTTTCAACACTTGTATTTCGGTAGACAAAAGCCTCTGTGTCGATATTATTAATGATCATGTCGAGGTCTCCGTCGTTATCTAAATCTCCCACAGCCATCCCGTTAGAAAAGGTAGGTGTACTAAGCCCCCATTTTTCAGCACTATCTTTTAATTTAAAATCGCCTTGGTTTTCAAACAGCAGATTAGGCAATTTCTCAGATGGCATAGACTCGTATAGCTCTTCTTTAACCGAAACGGGGATATTTCCACGATAACGCATGCGCGCCTCATTAACTCGATTTTGAAGGTCATTGTCAAGTGCATATCTACGATATCCGTTGGTTATAAAGAGATCTTTATCAGAATCGAGATCAAAATCTTCCATGAGTACTGACCAACTCCAATCGGTACTCGCCGTCTTGGTTGCATGTGAAATATTTGAAAAACTCCCATTACCATGATTGAGCTGAAAGGTATTGTACATGTATTGGTAATGATAGTCTAGATCGTTAATCAAAAAGTCAAATCGATCGGTATTCATCGAAGCCATCAGCGTTTTTGATCGCTTATGATCTGCCGCGGCCATATCCAACACGAATATTTCTTGATGACTATCATTATTAAAATCGGCGATATCTACACCCATTCCATAAAACGAAATATGCTGAGTATACGACTGGATTTCATCTTTAAAAGTGCCATCTTTTTGATTGATATAAAGTGCATCAGGAATGTAGTAGTCACTGGCCACATAAAGATCAATCCATCCATCCTTGTTAATGTCTGATGCTACGAGCCCAAGTCCAAAGACTGGTGACAAAAGACCAGCTTCAAGAGTAACATCCACAAAAACCCCTTCTTTATTCTCATAAAGTTTAGAGGTATTAAACTCGCGATCTTCAGGATGTGCTTCTAGATACGCATATAAGCTAAGAGGGTCATAACCGTAAAGTTCATTTTCATTTAATACAAAGCAATCGAGATCTCCATCGCGATCATAGTCAAAGAAAACCGCCTGGGTACTCTCACCTCTATCATCTAAACCATAAGTCGCAGCTTCTTCGCTAAAGGTCTCGTCTCCATTGTTAATGTATAAGAGATTGGCGCGATCTTCACGATCGTTGGGCCCTCCTTGAGTGATATAAATGTCCATGAAACCATCAGCATTAATATCGCTGAAGGTTACCCCATTAGACCATTGGTTTCCGATCTGTATTCCTGAAGATTCAGAAGCATCACGAAACACAAAGTCACCTTGATTAAAGAACAATTTATTTTCGACTTGATTACCAGCGAAAACCACATCTAATAACCCATCATTATTAAGGTCTTCTACTCCAACACCTGCACCATTGTAGAAGTAGTCGTAGTCAAATAGATTTTGTCGATTAGAAACATTGTGTGTTAATCGATTTTCAAAGACCAAGCCAGTATCAGCAGACTCCTGTTTTTCAAAAATGGTATCTTTTTGCCCTGAACAAGCGGTTAGCAGTATAATTGCGCTTAAAAAGTGAAGATATTTGGTCATGCTTGCAACTTACAAAATATTGAAATGTTAAAAAATTATAGCCTAGACCTCATTCTAGTTGCAGTTCTATTTCTAATACTCCATTCTTGCACTGAAAACGAGTACACTATCCACAGAAATAATCTCGATTTAGAGCGAAGCGAGTACCTATTGCAACACGCAGAAAACCCGGTTCATTGGCAAGCTTGGAGCGAGCAAGCGTTATCCGTCGCCAAAAAACAGCAGAAACCTATTATTATTAGCATCGGATATTCTTCTTGCCACTGGTGTCACGTCATGGAGCGTGAGTCTTTTTCTGATGATGAGGTTGCCGACCTTATGAATCAACATTTCATCTCGATTAAAATAGATCGCGAAGAAAAGCCAGATATCGATTTCTACTATCTAACTGCCGCCCAACTAATCACGGGAAGTCCTGCCGGATGGCCACTAAACATCATTGCCACTCCTGAAGGTGAAGCGTTTTACGCAGGAACCTACCACAGTAAAGAAGAGTGGATTGAAGTCTTGAACAAAACCATCAATCAATTAGAAAAAAATAAAGATCGATTGTTCGATTACGCTAGAATGGTCAAAGAAGGTTTAATCAATCAAACACAACCCATCGAAGTAAGCGACAATTCTGAACTTTTAGATAAAGCAGAACTAGCATTAAGTCTTAAAACCTGGATGTCAGAGTGGGACTTTGATTACGGGGGAATTCGCGCAGAAGAGAAATTTGTCAATCCGCCTCAACTGGAGTTTCTTTTAGATTATAACGAGCTGAACCCCTCAGCAGAAATCGAAGACTTCATTGTCTCTACGCTAAAAAAGATTGCACAATCGGGTCTCATTGACCCCCTCAATGGAGGAGCCTTTAGGTACAGCACAGATGACCAATGGCATATACCTCATTTTGAAAAGATGCTCTACGACAATGGGCAATTACTCAAGCTCTATTCAAGGGCTTATCTAAAGTATAATGAACCGCTCTTTTTAGAAACTGCATCACTGATTTCAAAGTATCTATTCGAAACCTTGAAATTGGATTCCGAGCTCTTTTCTGCCTCACAAAATGCCGAAAGTGAAGGAAAAGAAGGCTATTACTATTTGTTTTCTAAAGAAGAATTCGAAGAAGAAGTACTCAACCAGATAACAAGGTTTGAGTTTGATGCAGAGTCGTTTCATTTACCCGCCCAGCCGTTAGGTAGTTCAATCAAAAAGACCTTGAATGAGAGACGAGCTTCTAAAGTTGCTCCGGAAATTGACCATAAGGCAATTATTTCATGGAATGCACTAACGATAGAGGGGCTATTCTACTACTATTTAGCTTCGGGTGAGACAGCAATTTTAGATCAAGCAAAGGCTTCATTAAATGCAGCTCTCAGTGATTCAAAATCTCTTAGGCACGTTGCCGGAGATCCTTCTAGTATTGCTGTTTTAGAAGATTATGCGTTCTTAGCAAAGACAGCACTAACGGCCTACCAAATTACTGGAGAAAAATACTACCTCGAAGCTACCATCGAACTTGCTGACAAAGCCATCGATCGTTTTGAGATGAGTGAATCTCCACTTTTTGCCAACAGCCCCAAGAACCTGTCGAGCGGCATTCCTAGAATTATTAATTCAAGTGATGGGGTCTTACCGAATCCGAACGCATCCCTTTCGTCAACGCTTTATTACCTCTCACATATCACCGGGGTAGAATCGTACAAGAAACGTCATGAAGCAATGGTCATGGCTATTCAGCCTTGGGTGAGTGAAAGCATAGGTTTCTTCCCAAGTTGGGCCAACAATCTACTTCATAGTCAGCATCCTTTTTATGAGGTTGTGGTAATGGGTGAAGAGGCTAACTCTTTTGCCGAAGAACTGTTGACCAAGCAATTTGCCAATACCTTGACATTGCATAGCAGCGAGGAGAGTGAAGAATCACCTTTATTTAAAAATCGCTTTGTAGCTGATGAAACTTTAATCTACATCTGTATTGACAATACTTGCCTTCAACCACTAAGCGATATTCAAGAGGCTAGAGATTTTCTTACCAAAAGACGGTAGTAAATCAAGGCGTATTGATGTGTTCACCAAGAAATAGTGCATTTAAGAAGAACCGATTCATCCCATAAGAGGTTCCTCTAAAGTTCGGATTATCAGCAAACATCACCACTCTTCCTGAACCGACTGAACTTACTAAAATAGAGGCGGCTTTGGAGAGATATTCATTACGGTTCTTTTTAGAAATATATCCATCGATATGGGCGTTTTCTGTGTATTTCGCTACCGTTGAATAGACGTTCTCACTGGGAGATAGCCATACCGTATTGTTCTTATAAAAAGCGAGTTCATCAGAAGAATATCCGAAGGCAACCGGATGTGTTCGATCGATTTTAGCTTTAATAAATACCCCTCCGAGAGATTCTCTACCACGGTGTTCGCTGGCCTCAACATAAGGTAACTGGGTGGTAGAATCTTTTACTTTTTCAAGGGTAGTTTCATTAACCAATTTAGAATTGATTGCCCAAGATGAGCCTGTTCCAATAGTGACGAGTGTATTTCCTCTAGAAACCCAATCTTTTAATCTTTTTTGAAAGGACTCTGGGTAATTACCCGATACTAAAACAAGTACGTTATACGGATCAAGTGAAACTCTCGACAGATTGCGAACCGGGAGTTTGGTGATAGGCATGTCAATTCGAGTATCTAACAAATGCCAAATTTCACCCGCTTCATAAGATCGAGTTCCTGTTCCGATGACCATCGCAGCTTTAGGTTGTTTAAGTGGTCGCATAGAGCGGCTACCCAAATCAATGCCTGAAGTGCTCCATCCGGTGGTTGCCGAATGTACTTTCAGATTGAATCGAGAAGCTTCACGAGTCACAATCTTAGCTAGAGCTTCTTTCGATAGTTTTTGAAGCGATACGGGAATTACTAGGGATCCGTAACTAAAATTCATTTTACCCTCTTCGGTATTTACCTCAAAAGGCTTAAATGCTGCCATAGGCACTACTCCATGCTTCTGAAGGGCATAAGTAAAAGCAGGAACATTATAATCTAAGGCGTCAACGATGTATGCATAAGCGCTATCATCCACTTCAGTCTCAATAATTAAATCTGTCGAACTTATTGGCTTGGCTGAAGAAGGTGATTTTGAAACCCCTCGGTAATTCAACTGATAAAAGTTGGCTAGCGACCACGCTGAAGCATCGTAATAAACACTATCTCTGTATTTTTCGTAGGTCTCAAAAGCAGTTTGAACCATTCGATATTGGGGCTGTTTGGTAGGTACCACGTAGTCATTACCCTCCTTGTAAACAGCCACCTTATGGTGTTCCATAAGCTCTAAAAAGGCCTTTGCTTTGTTTCTATCTGGTTCAGAAAAACGATAAGCCTTAACCGGGTCTTTGGCTGCTCTAGAAAGAGCCGAATCAAAAAACATCTTCTGATATGCTCGCATCATCTGACGGTTATCGACAGCAGCCTTTAGGGTAGTCATGCTCGATACATATTGGTTACGGATCGTGAATGGGAAGGTGATTTCCCCAAAAGCCGTCGTCTGTTTAAGCCCTCGCGAACTTGCTTGTTCAAACAAAAGACCTAGCCCTCCTTGTAAGTCAGGATAAGAAGAGCCGTATCCTGGATAGGTACCATCGAAGGCCTCTCGAGTAAAATAAAAAGACCCTATCGAGTCTAAGGCTTTCGAAAAATAACTTCCATACAACTCGTTCAAGTCTTCATAATTCTCACGAGGCATGATCGGGTCAAGTGAGCCATTAGGTTTCATCGGCTCAAAAAAGTAAGTACTCTGAGATCCCATTTCATGAAAATCAGTCACCACATTCGGATACCACTGATGATACCAATTTAATTTGCCTTGGCTCTCTGGGTTTACAGCTAACACCCAATCTCTATTGAGGTCAAACCAATAGTGATTCGTTCTCCCTCCCGGCCAGTACTCATTGTGCTCTGCGTCTTGAGGGTCTGCCACTAGCGGGGAACCTTTATACATGTTTGCCCAATAAGTATGTCGATCTCTTCCGTCAGGGTTAATGGTTGGATCTATAAAAATCACCGCATGCTTTAGAAAATTAGCAACCTCCGCATTGGTTGAAGCGGTAAGTGTGTAAGCTGAAAGCAATGCAGCTTCTGAGCTAGAAGGCTCATTTCCGTGCACATTGTAGGCCAGGTTAATAATTAGCGGGAGTTCCTCATCCGTACGCTCTTTCGATAGTGGATTTACCGACTTCAAATGTTCGGTTCTTATCTCTTCTAATCGACCCAAATTTTCTTCACTAGAGACCACAAGCATAACAAGTCTGCGTCCCTCATGCGTCTTTCCATAATCGATAAGGGTGGCACGTGAACTTTGCTCTGCTAACTTCTCTAAGTATGCAACAATGAGATCGTGTCTGGTATGCTGTTCTCCAATGCCATAACCAAGAAAAGATTCTGGGGTTGAAATACCTGTTTGATAAGGTTCAAATCGCTTTAGAAAATAATCCTGAGCCAGTGAAGCCTGAAAGAATAGGATAGATAAGAGTAATAGGATACGTTTCATTGAAGAAGCTATTTAGTTGAGGTGTTTAAGTAACTGTAATAAAGTCTAATAATTGCATAACCAAAGAGACCGCCAAGAATAATTAATAGGGCATTCATAACGCCTTGGGCTCCGAAAGATAAACGAAGAAGTATTGTAGAAATCACAAAGCCCGTATTTCTTAAGAGCTTAAAATGGTTTGAAGTAAGGCCGTAAGAAAGCAAAAGAATCAAAACGTCTGATAAAATCAGAAGTGTAAAGAAGTCTTGATAAAATATGGTATTGAGATTATTATTCATACCCTTAATTAGATGCTCATCGTTGATTTCTAAATACACAAAATCAATAAGGTGAATTACACTAACTAGAAGAATAACAATCAATAAGATAACCGCAATCGCCTTTTTAAAATAAGGAAAGGTTTCTTTCTCCTCAGTAACGGTTTTACTGGTTAATTCAATAATTCTACGATTGGTTTTATGAAACCAAACGATAATTAACATGAGTAATAACACGCAGCCTAAGTCGACCAAAAGATTGATCAGTGATGAATCATCAAAACTAGCATTCGGAAAATCGATTAACGTAACATCGTTAAAGACCTTTCGAATCAGAATGAGGCAAATAATCTCAAACTGTTTGATCAGCGATGTTGTAAACGATCGTGGCAAATAATACACCAGCAAGAAGATCTCATAAATAAGAATAAATGAGAATGGGGTATAAATTGCGCTAATAGGATTTTTAAGCAGTTCTCTATCGAGCAACTCAAAGTCAAAAAATGAATTGACCCCAATTAGTGTAGCATGAATAACAAAACCTATTAAAGAAAGTAGAAGCGTAATGCGCTCTACTGCCTCGCGATTTCTCGAGGAGAAAATCACTGCAAAATAATCATGTACTTTCATCTAGTTAAGGTACTCGATTATTTCAATTAATTGATAATCAGTTTTCTGTAGTGAGTAAAACCTATTGTTTCTTAGGGAGTTTCAAGATCTTTCCGATTCCGAAAGCGAGATTCCAAGGTTCGTTAGCAGAATCGTAATATCCTAAAAAGGTCAGTTTTAATCCAGATTTTTTGCTTTGCCAAAAAATCCCGGCTCCATTCGCCGGAGCAACCTTTAAACTTTCTTGATTCTTAAATTTTAGGGAAGGTGCAAACAAAATGCCTGATTTACTACTGGGAGAATCAAACAAATAGAGTGTCGGCCCTCCTATATTTAAGTAAAAGGATTGCTCTTCATCAACCATAAGGTTAACCTGACCTGTAGGCATGAATTCGAAGGATGTTTGGCCTTTAACTTGAAAGGATAATACAAAAAAACCTACACTAACTAGTGCGCGATAAAATGTCTTTGATATTCTCATACTCTATGATAATCCCCTTTCCAATTTTTAATCTGGGCCTTGATTTCTTTCGCAGAAAGCTGCTCCTTAATCGCTCGATCTAGAAGCTCTAAATATTCCTCATCTGAAGCAAATCGAAGGGCGATTATTTGAGAAAATCTTAGTTCGGCGGGTAATGGTTTGCCCGTCATTATGAAATATCTCAAGCGTTCTTCGGCTCTAATAGCTCTATCTTGCGCCTTGAGTGCGAAGGTTCTGGTGAACCACATGAATAGAATGAAGATCGGGAACAACACGAGTAACAAAGTAGCGATGTAAAAGTTATCCTCTGATGAGAAGATAAGATGACTCAATGTGCCTCCTGCAAAAAGGAGTATAAGAACGAAGAGTGCCCCGTGAAAACCAGGAACCATTCGCGTGTGATTTTTAAAATTCTGTTCTTTCATGTCAATTCTTTTGAAAAGGTGAATTTAAGCATTAAGATTCATTAGCTCCTTATCAAATCTTTTTCATCTTTGCGGCAGTCAATCAAAGACTGTTTTTTCGATGAGTTCACTGGGTCTTATTTTAAGTAATCGTCGGTA
>JAAZVY010000092.1 GCA_018623195.1 Flavobacteriaceae bacterium
TAGTTGAGGTGTGTACTTTGATTCTTGTTAGAACCTAGTACAAAGGGTGAACCTGCCTCTGCAGGGTCGTCGGCTGAAAAATCGAACACGACTTCATCATTGACCACATCTACTAGGGCATGGGCATCAATAACGACACCAATGGCTTGGGTCTCGATTCCTGAATCTTGTGCATTCATGGCGAACGCAAAACTTGTGGCCGCAGCCACCATCCATAACTTTTTCATTAAAATTGGATTAAAGGGTTAATAATTGATTCCCTATCAACCTACCCCAACCCAATCCGGAACTCCAAAGACTGTGAAAAACTCATTGTTTTTCACATGTGATTTTTTAATTGATTTTTCTCTGGAAGCTCCAAAGAATAGTGTGGTTTCGGACACGAATATTTCAATAAATTAAATTTAGCCGATCGGTTTAATCAATTCATTTTCAGATTGAAAAAACGGCGGCATTTTCTTAATTCTGACGCGCCTTGCCTTTTTTGTTAAAAACTTGTTTATAACCCTAAATTGCACTTTATTTGAGGTTACAGAAACTGAACCATGCAAGTAAAATCATTTTTACAGCTAACTACTCTTGTCCTATTCGTAGCAGCGGTTGTCATATCGTTGGGCAATAGGGAGAATTATCGTGATGACTATATCCGTCTTTTAGAAGATAGATTAAGCACTGATAATGTGAATGTTACCCCCCTCACTGAACCTTTAGATGCCTACGAAATTCAACGACAGTTGAGAGAAATAATAGATTTTGCTTGTCAAGATTTTAGCACCATTAAGTCGATTAAATCAAGAAAGAACAGCCCGGATGAATGGGCAGTGATGATTACTCTTGATACCGACAGCATCGATGTTTTTGGGGAAATCTATGAGGAAAGAATCTATTTGACTGCTATAGACAACCAAGGAATTGTTGAAATACTAAACATGAACGAACTAATTGAATTTTGTCGATGAGGCTGATCGTTTGCATCTTATTCATGACGCTCATAGCATGTGAAGCTCCTGTACTACCTTCTCCACTGGCAGGTAGATACTACGGGTTCGATACAATCGAATCCATAAATATTCCTTTCCTTGATACTGGTTATGCGGTCAATGAAATATATCTTGATGTAGTTGATTTGACTGGAAATCATTTTGACGTTAAAAATGATTTGGGTTTTTGGGTAAGAGAAGGAGAGCTATTGAATAACAAGTTGAATGTGAACGTAGATCCGTTTGAGGGTAAGATTTTTTTATTCGGCGATTCTATTGTTTTTCAGGCAACCGGCCTTACCGACCAGATGACCGTAACACATAACGCTATACTGACACGATGAAAAGATTCCTCACATTACTCACTCTGACTTTAGCATTGATGCTATCAGGTAGTGCTCAGAACACAGATACGATATCAAAAAATCTGAAAAGACCACCTGTATTAGATCTGCTAGGCACAAACAAAGGCAAAGCATTACCAGTGTCAAAATCAAGACCTATTAGGAATAATGCAAACAATCAAGTTCAGCCGAAAAAGTCTAGAAAAACAGTTAAGAAAAGTGCACCAAGAGAAAAGACAATTCTATCGCGTGCCTTGAACGAGTACGTACCTGAAGACCAATTTAACATATCTGTCATAAGAGAAGAAGTTTACGAAAGAACAGAGTACCCGTCACAGAACGTTGGTTTGCCTGGAGTTTTAGTGGACGCAAAAACTGAAAGCTCGGGTACAGTTGAATTTATTGAAGAAAAGTTCTTAGTTCGACTAGAAATTGACACGGCAGGCGTTTCAGGTGATATTAGATTTTTTGAGCGCTTAATGTTTAATACGCTCGATTTAGACCTAGTTAAAGATGAGGTTGAAGTAAAAATATGGGAATTCCCTTACGCTGAGGTTAATAAGAAACGAAGAAAAAAAACACCTCGAAAGGAAGACACTACCCAAGTTTACCAACCTGTACAAACACCAGTGAATGATCAAGCTGGAGCAAACGAAATTTTCACAAAATGGTGGTTTTGGACAGGATTAGCTGTATTGCTTTTAGTGTTATTCTTAATTATTCGTAGAGTTCGTAAAAAGAGCGCCCCAGAGGAAGAAGAAGAGCTCGTCATAACCAACAGCTCCTTCAAGAAAATGTCTTTATCTGCCATGGATAAGGCTCCTGTAAGTCTCAAGGTTAACGAGTTTAAAAAGCTACTTATCGAGAATCCGGAGTCTGTAGCCTCTTTCATGGAGAACATTGTTGAGTCTAATCAGGAAGACGCACTGACGGTATTTTCTGTTCTTGCAAAGCCGTTCCCTGATTTAGTGGGCCAGCTAAAGCCGTACATGTCATACAGTACTTACTTAACTCTTCTTAATAGAGTTGATGAGGATATTGAAGAAAAAATTGACCCTGATACTAAAGATAAGTTCTTACTGACCTTTAATAACACGGTTAAAGCTATAGCGAACGAAAAGAACAGTATTGAGAAAAGCCCGGATCACAAAGTATTTGGATTCTTAGAGCAGCTCAATGACATTCAAGTTTTCAAATTAATTGAAGGTGATAAACCTGAGATGGCTAGCGTTCTTTTCGCCCAATTACCGGATGCTAGAAAATTGAAAGTAATGGACTTTCTAGATGACATCCAACGCTCTGAAATACTACTGAAATTGACAGATATGTCTAGGTTACCATTGAGTGTAATTAAGGAAATTGGCCAACGATATGCAAAACGTGCTAAAGAAATGGCAGGTCTTTACAATATTGATATCGACGGTATCGGCGCCATCATTAGCACCCTTGATGAACTTGAAGAGTCCAAGCAAAAAGAATTGCTAGAAACTATGTTACAAAACGACTTAGACAAAGGCCAAATTGTTGAACAGCGTTTTATTGGATTCTTTAACCTTCACAAGATGGATGGACAGGTTATTCAAAATGCAATGATGGATATTGAAACACAGATCGGAAGA
>JAAZVY010000016.1 GCA_018623195.1 Flavobacteriaceae bacterium
CAAGTGTTTCAAGATCAAAGGCACCTTCTTCGACTTTATCTAAATAACCCAGTAGCGCATGCTGAACTAGTGGTCCTCCAGAGGGAGCTTTTAGGTAGGTATTTGATTTCTCCTCGATCGTATGAGGTGCGTGATCTGTTGCTAAGATATCTAGAGCATTTCCTCGGACACCTTCCCAAAGAGCGTCCCGATCAGAAGCGCTTTTTACGGCCGGATTCCACTTAATCAATGTACCCTTGTCGGCGTAATCCTCATCGCTAAACCAAAGGTGGTGTAAACATACCTCCGCAGTAATTTGCTTCTGCGCAAAAGGTAAGTGAGTATCAAAAAGTTCAAGCTCCTCAGCGGTAGACACATGAAACACGTGAAGTTTTGCCCCTGTCTCTCTCGCCAGTTCGATAGCTCTTGAAGAGGATTGATAACAAGCCTCTCTAGACCTGATGAGCGGATGCATTTCAATCGGAATATTCTCTCCATATTTCTTAATAGCCGCCTCAGTATTCGCTCGAATAGTGGGTTCATCTTCACAATGTGCCGCAATCACCATTTCGGTATTTGAAAAAATACCACGAATGGTTTCTTCCCGATCAACCAACATATTACCTGTCGAAGAACCAAGGAAAAGCTTGATTCCTGCACAGGCATTAATATCTAATCGTTTGATGAGTTCTAAATTGTCATTAGTGCCCCCAAAGAAAAAAGAGTAATTCACATAAGAGCCCTTTGCTGCTCGATCAAATTTATCTTCTAAAGCTTCGAAAGTAACCGTTTGAGGGTTGGTGTTTGGCTGCTCCATAAAGGTCGTGATCCCACCTGCTAGAGCTGCTCGACTCTCTGTCGCAATCGTTCCTTTATGGGTTAATCCTGGCTCGCGAAAATGAACCTGATTATCAATACATCCGGGTAAAAGTAGCTGTCCTTGTAAATCGATAACCTCGGCGGTTTGGTCTGAAATGGAGGAAGCTATTTTTTTTATGAATTGATCTTCAACGAGAATGTCAGACTCAAAAATGGATGATTCATTTACAATTCTCGCGTTTTTAATCAGGGTTTTCGGCATAGTAGAATCTCTTTTTAGCAAAGATACTATCCAAACGCATTTTAAGCACCCCGAGAATGGCTTCTTTGACAATTGCGCCGCTCATCTTCGACACTCCTCTGATTCGATCCGTAAAAACAATGCTCACCTCTTTAATCTTTGCACCCTTCTTGTAAGCTCTGAATTTCATTTCAATTTGAAAGGCGTATCCGACAAAACGCACCGCATCTAAATTCAACTGCTTTAATAGCGAAGCCCGATAACACATGAAACCAGCCGTAGGATCATATACAGGCATTCCTGTGATTAAACGAACATAGAAGGAAGCCCCATAGGAGAGCAGTATTCGATGTAAGGGCCAATTCACCACATTCACTCCTTTGCAATATCTACTTCCAATGGCGACATCGGCACCATTCTCACAGGCAGCATGTAGTCGAATTAAATCACTTGGAGTATGTGAAAAGTCAGCATCCATTTCAAAAATAAAGGAATAGCCCTTTGCCAAGGCCCATTTAAATCCATGGATATAAGCGGTACCAAGCCCAGCTTTTTCAGTTCTTACCTCGAGGTGAAGTGAGTCGGGATAACTATTCTGTAATTCGCGAACCTTATCTGCCGTTCCATCAGGAGAATTATCATCAACGATGAGTACATGATACCCTCTGTTTAAATCTTGAACGGCAGCAATAATCAGCGCAACGTTTTCGATTTCGTTGTAGGTTGGGATGATAACTAGGCATTCGCTCATAGGCGGCTAAAATAGGACATTTGTATCGATCCAAGGACAACTTCAAAAACGTACCTTTGATTTCTGTGATGAGGCTCAAGTTTTCCTTTAACCTTCAACTCGTAGTAATTACCCTGATCAATCTGCTTCAGGCAAGTTTTACTGGCCTTTTAAAAGACGAGGCCTATTATGCCTATTTCGCAAAGAATATGCAGTGGGGATACTTTGATCATCCACCCCTAGTCGCCCTAATAGCGCTCCCTTCCTCGATTGAAGGCTTGGGACTTTTTGGTGTTCGAGTACTCAGCGTGCTCAGCGTTTCACTTAGTTATTGGCTGCTTTACCAAACCCTGAGTAAGGAGACGAAGGAAAGAATCTCTAATGGGCTATTTTCATTGCTGCTACTAGGCTTACCATTAGTTAATCTCTATGGATTTCTCACCTTACCCGACACAGGAACCCTCCTATTTACCGCCCTATTCTTTTACGCCTACAAGCAATTTCTCTTAGAAACAAAATACGCCGTCTTTACTTTAGGTTTAGCTATGGCAGGTCTTATGTATAGCAAATATACAGGCGTATTGATCCTGTTTGGCGTGATCGCTTCTAACCCTGCCTTAATCAGAGATATTAGGGCCTGGAAAGCGGTGATACTAAGCTTACTTTTATTCGGCCCCCATTTACTGTGGCTTTCTCAAAACGAATGGGTGACCTTGAGGTTTCATTTTTCGGAACGACCGAATCACGCTTATGAATTTCTCCCATTCACAGGAGGATTTTTCCTGAATGCCATTACCATTATCGGACTGTTTTTTTTCGATTTCTATCGAGCCTTATTTTCGACCTCTGCAAGAAACACCTTTGAAAAAGGACTAAGATTTACGGTTTGGGCGGTTCTGGTGTTTTTCTTCTTTTCGTCATTTAGTAAAAAGTCACAGCTTCAGTGGTTACTCCCTATGGTCTATCCGTTGCTTCTGATTTTCATCGAAAGACCGCTATCCGTGCATGAGACCAAACGAATTAAGAGGTTAGGGCTCGTGAGCATCCTTCTCATTTTTAGTCTAAGATTTATGATGGCCTTTGAACAACTATCTCCGGTTCATCTTGAACCTCATGGTGTCAAGGAATGGTCGCAGAAGATCTCATCGAAAGCGAATGGTAAACCCGTTCTATTTATAGATTCTTATCAACGCGCTGCTCTCTATGAGTTTTACAGCAGACAAATAGGATTATCCTATAACACGCTCACTTACCGACCGAATCAGTACGATTTTGATGCACGATGGTCGAGTATTAATCAAGATTCTGTTTTTGTAATCAGTTCTAAGCCCTACGATTTCGAACAACGCGTAGATAGTCCTAAAAAAGGAGATCTATTCTGGAGCACAACCACCTATCTCGATCTGATTTTACCTGAAGAAGTTGCTATCGATTCAACGTTTATTCGCTTTAAGCGCACATTAGCGGGAAAACTTTATTTAGCAGAGTTAGATGAGTTTAGACGGGTTCAAAAGATGGATACACTAACGATTGAAGAGGATCATTTCACTTCTTTTCCTGTGATCAACCCAGCCTATCCTTTTTATCGAATAGGTATTTCATCACCAGGCCTGCCTCCGCGAATTATTCATAAGTTTGCTCAACCTTCAAGACCATGAACGCGGATACTATTTTCATCTTTTGCTTTATTCTTTTGGGTCTGTTAGTGGTTATTAAAAGGAATTATCCCGAACCTTTTCGACTCTTTCTCCTACTTCCTATCAATGATACGTTTATCAGGCTCTATGATTCAAAATTGCGATCGTGGCGCTTCACGCTTTGGGGATTTTTAGCTACTGGGGTTTTTAGCCTTTCTTATTTAATCGAGAAACTAAGTTTTAAAGCTACCCTTGATGACCGACTGGGGTTTAATGGCTATTTCTTTATCATAGGTGCTTTGTTCCTCAAACAGATGCTACGATCAAACGCAGGAGTTCTTCTCTTTAAGAGAAAAAAGGCTTCTAAACTAATTAGTAGTGTTGCCACCAGTTTTTTAGCCTATCAGGGACTCCTCTCTTTTTTATTTACCTGGCTTTATTTCGCAGAAATCGTACCCTACCCAATTCTTGAACCGCTTTATTTCGTCGTGCTTTTTGGTTTGCAAATTTTAAGTTATATCAGCGTTATCAAAAAGACACAACGCAGTAACATCCGATTTGGTATAGGGTTTATTTTGTATATTTGCACCCTCGAAATGGCACCCTTGGCAGTGTTGCTGTTGATGGTCATTAAATGAATTTGAATATGAAAGTGAAAACCATATTGGTTTCTCAGCCCGAGCCGAAACTAGAGAACTCTCCCTATGCAAAGCTCATAGAGAAAGAAAAACTCACTGTCGATTTCAGACCATTCATTCATGTTGAAGGGGTAGATTCTAAAGAGGTGCGAGCGCAAAAAATCGACCTCAGCAAATTCACTGCCATTATTCTAACCAGTCGTAATGCCGTAGACCATTACTTTCGACTAGCTGAAGAAATGCGCTTCAAGGTTCCAGATACCATGAAATACTTCTGTCAGTCTGAAGCGGTTGCTTTTTACCTTCAGAAATATGTGGTTTATCGCAAGCGTAAAATTTATGTAGGGCAACGTCTACTTTCTGACCTCGCTCCTAACTTCAAGAAGTACAAAAACGAGACCTACTTATTACCGTCATCTGACTCGCTAAAGCCAATTGTACCAGATACCTTGAATGAATTTGGAATTAATTGGACTCGAGGAATCTTTTATAAGACGGTTATGAGTGACCTGTCAGATTTAGCAGACGTTTATTACGACATTCTCGTTTTCTTTAGCCCAACAGGAATC
The DNA here is from genome assembly GCA_018623195.1 of Flavobacteriaceae bacterium. Lineage (GTDB taxonomy): Bacteria > Bacteroidota > Bacteroidia > Flavobacteriales > Flavobacteriaceae > UBA3478. Next base: position 4,614 of record JAAZVY010000016.1, read on the forward strand.
GAGAGCTTGTTTCATAATTTTCCTGATTTCGCTCAAAACAAGACGAGAATCGCTGCGTTTGGTAGCAGTACGATTCAAGCTGCAGAAGCTCGAGGACTGGTGGTAAATATCAAAGCTCCAACCCCTGAAACTCCGTCCATGACCATGGCGCTTCAGAAGTACATCAGTGAGGTTAACGCTTAAAAGCCTTAAGCGCTAAAAATCCCCAGTTGGTAATTAAAAATAGTCCGCCTATAGGGGTTACAGGCCCGAGAAACGAAAGTTTCATGCCCAGTAATTGCTGTAGATTGAGGAGGTAAATACTTCCTGAGAACAATAATATACCGACAAAAGTCAACCAGAAAGAGGTTAGCTTAATCCCTTCTTCAAAATAAGAGGTTAACAAGACAACCATTAAGAGTAAAACGTGGGTCATCTGATACCGAACCCCTATCGTAAAGCTCTCTAATTGCTCCGGGCTTATTACTTCTTTTAAGGCATGAGATCCTAAAGCTCCTAGAATGACGGCGATCATTCCTAAAAACAACGTTATTGAAACTTTTATCTTCATTTTACTTCTATTTTATAAGTATATGTATCTTAAACGCTTAAAATTTGCCACATGAAGAACTCAGATTCAGTCTATACACTAGACGGGATAGACAAAACCATACTATCCTATCTAATGAAAGATGCTAGAACTCCTATTCTGGAAATTTCAAGAAAGGTAGGAATTTCGGGAGCAGCTATTCATCAAAGGCTAAGAAAACTAGAGCAAGCGGGTGTATTAGAGGGTTCAAAAATGGTGATCAACACCAAGAAACTGGGCTACAGCACGATGGCGTATATTGGTGTATACCTAGATAAAGCCATGAATAATCCGTCTGCAGTTAGAGCATTACAAGAGATCCCTGAAGTCTTAGAATGCCATTACACCACAGGTAACTGGTCCATTCTCATCAAGGTGCTTTGTAAGAATAATGAACACCTCATGCAGATTCTAAACAATCACATTCAACGAATCGAAGGAATCTCAAGAACAGAAACCTTCATTTCACTGAATCAACAAATCGATCGTCAGATTAGTCTCTAGAACGCATAACCTGCATCGCCCAATAAAGAAGCGAAGCCAAAGCGCCTAGAGCTGCGACTAGATACGTTCTTGCGGCCCATTTTAAGGCATCCTGAGCTCCATCATATTCGTGATCGGTAAGCATTCTCTCCCTCGTTAACCAGGCTAAAGCTCTTCGACTAGCATCGTATTCGACAGGAAGGGTAATAAAACTAAAAACGGTTGCAATAGCCATAAGCCCAAGCCCTAAAAGAGCAATAAGAAACCCGAAGGAGCTTCCTGCGCCAAAGGAGAGGGCTATCCCTATAATCACAATCCAAGTTGAAAGTCCCGAAGAAACTTGAACAATCGGAACTAGTTGTGATCGCATCGTCAACCATTTGTAAGCCTCTGCATGTTGTACCGCATGTCCTACTTCATGTGCAGCTACTGCAGCCGCAGATGCATTTCTTCCTGAGTAAACCGCCTCACTAAGATTAACGGTTTTATCTAGAGGGTTGTAATGATCCGTTAATCTACCGGGAGTAGAAATAACACGAACATCGCTAATCCCATGATCATCGAGCATTTTTTGAGCAATTTCAAATCCTGACCATCCGCCCGAAAGTTTAGTTTTCTCGTACTTTCTAAACTTTGATTTTAATCGCTGAGAAACACTAGCACTCACTAGCGTTATTGCAATGAGTAATAAATAATATCCGCCCATAATTATAGAATGAACTTATTAAACAACGATATTGACAATTTTACCGGGTACCACAATGACCTTTTTCGGCGCTGCGCCTTTGAGTTGCTCCGCAGTCTTTTCGTGAGCCATCACCGCTTTTTCAATCTCATCTTTGGATGCATCAGCGCTCAAAGTAATCTTAAAGCGCATTTTTCCATTGAAAGAAACCGGATACTCCTTTTCAGATTCGACTAAATAACTCGCATCAAAGACAGGGAAGGGCTGATGTGCTATCGAGGGTGAATTACCCAATTTCACCCATAATTCCTCTGCGATATGAGGCGCATAGGGTGAAACAAGAATTGCTAAAGGCTCAAGGATTTGTCTAGAAAAACACTTTTCAGAAGTCAGCGTATTGACACAGATCATAAATGACGAAACAGAAGTGTTGAACGAAAACGACTCTAGATCATCTTGCACCTTTTTGATCGTCTTATGAAGAACCTTAAACGATTCTGCACTTGGATTTTCATCGTTTACTGAATCGTACAACTTCCACAGTTTCTTAAGGAATCCTGATACTCCTGTAATACCTGCGGTGTTCCACGGTTTAGACTGCTCTAGTGGGCCTAAAAACATTTCGTAAAGGCGTAGTGCATCGGCTCCGTATTCTTCACAAATCTGATCTGGATTCACCACATTATACCAACGCTTAGACATCTTTTCAACCTCACGACCAACAATATATCGGTCTTTCTCAAGAACAAAACTGGCATCGGCGTATTGAGGCTGCCAATTTTTCAAACCTTCGATGTCTAATTCATCACTTGAATTAATAAGGCCCACATCCACTCTCAATTTTTCAAAGTGGTCAATATAATTCTCAGCAGACGAATCTTTAAAATCGATTAAACCATGAGAATAATAGGTATTGGTTTTAGACTTTCTATAGACAATTGCCGAAAGACCCGTAATCATACCCTGATTAATCAATTTCTTAGCAAATTCAGGTTGAGAAACAAGTCCTAAGTCGTGCATAAAATGCTGCCAAAAGCGAGCATATAAAAGGTGAGTTACGGCGTGTTCACTACCTCCGATATAAAGATCTACTCCTTTCCAATAAGCTACCTTCTCTTTGTCGACAAGTTGAGTCTCATTGTGAGGGTCCATAAATCGATTGAAGTATTGCGAAGATCCCGCCCAACCCGGCATGGTATTTAACTCTAGTGGAAAGATCGTTTGGTGGTCAATAAGATCTACGTCTACTACCTTCTGGTTTACAGCATCCCAAGCCCAAATTTTAGCATTACCTAGGGGCGGATCACCTTTTTCAGTAGGCAAATATTGTGTAACCTCCGGTAATTCAAGAGGAAGCACTGATTCAGGTAGCATTTGTGGTCTACCATTTACATAATAAACTGGGAAAGGCTCTCCCCAATAACGTTGACGACTGAATACCGCATCTCTTAGACGGTAATTAACCTTGCCAGTTCCTTTTCCTTCTGCTTCAAGACGATCAATCATGGTGCGCTTCGCAGTGGCGTAGTCTAAACCATTCAAGAAATCCGAATTCGCGATGATCGTTGTTCCTTTATCGGTAAATGCCTCATCCTCTATAGAAACTCCTTCAAAAACATTAGGAATCGAAAGGTTGAAATGCTTTGCAAAATCATAATCGCGTTGGTCTCCACAGGGAACCGCCATTACAGCTCCCGTACCATAGCTCGCGAGAACATAGTCCCCAATCCAAACCGGGATTCGATCTCCTGAAAATGGATGAAGTACATAGGCACCTGTAAAAGCACCTGTAATTCGTTTCACGTCAGACATACGATCAAGTTCTGAACGCTTTGCAGTTTCTTCAATATAAGCCTCCACCTCAGCGCGCTGGGCATCTGTGGTGATTTTGGTGACTAGATCATGCTCGGGAGCAAGCGTCATAAAGCTCACACCAAACAGGGTATCAGGTCGAGTGGTAAATACTTTGATAAGTTCTTGGTGACCCTCCACTTGAAAGCTAACTTCTGCACCTTCAGATCGTCCGATCCAATTGGTTTGGGAATCTTTAAGTGGCTGAGGCCAATCAATGGTTGATAACCCTTCAAGCAAACGATCCGCATAGGCAGTAATTCGCATGCTCCATTGCTTCATTTTTTTGCGAACTACTGGGTGTCCGCCGCGTTCAGAAACCCCATTAATGATTTCATCATTGGCTAGAACCGTTCCTAATTCAGGGCACCAGTTCACTTCAATGTCTGCGAGATAAGTCAGGCGATACTTTTGAAGAAGATCTTCTTGAGCTTCAGTACTCATTTCTTTCCACTCCTCAGAAGTAAATATCGGAGTATCCTCATCAGAATGCGCATTTACACTGCCATTTCCCTCTTTCTCAAAACATGCGACTAAATCGGTAATCGATCTTGCTTTATCCGCATCCTTATCGTACCAAGAATTAAACAGATGAATAAAAATCATCTGGGTATGCTTGTAATAACTAGGTTCAGAAGTCTTGAATTGACGAGACCAATCAAATGAAAAACCGATTCGATCTAATTGTTCGCGATAACGAGCCGTATTAACCTCGGTTGTTTTTGCCGGATGCTGCCCTGTCTGAATCGCATATTGCTCAGCAGGTAAACCAAACGAATCATATCCCATCGGATGCAATACGTTATAACCCTGATGACGCTTGAAGCGCGCATAGATGTCACTTGCAATATATCCAAGCGGATGGCCCACGTGTAAGCCAGCCCCCGAAGGATAAGGAAACATATCTAGCACATAATACTTCGGCTTAGCCGAATGATCCTCTGCTTTAAAAGTTTCATTTTCTGCCCAATAACGCTGCCATTTGGCCTCAATCTCGTTAAAATTATAATTCATTTCTGACCGATATTTTGGGCCTTAAAAGTACTGCGAATAAACCGAGGCTGAAAATCTAGATTTACTTTGCTAATTTTAGTGCTCCAAAGCAATTCATGAGCTCCTATATCGCACGTTATGAAAAAAGAAGACTGAGATCTTCTTATATCTCTGTAGCCTTGAGTATAACTGTGGTTCTTATTCTCGTAGGGCTCCTTTGCACATTGGTATTTAACGCAAGCCGGTTAGGTGATTATTTTAAGGAGCAACTCATTGTTACCGCTTACTTAAGTCCCGATACCAAAGAGGTAGAGAAAGCTCAATTACTCAAAGGCTTTGAGTTAAACGAAAATACCTTAGCGGTCACCTATATTTCTAAAGAAGAGGCCGCCAAAGATTACAGTGAAGAAATCGGACAAGACTTTGTAGAGTTCCTAGGATTCAATCCACTAAGGGACGGTGTTGAAATAGCGTTAAAAGCTCCATTAGTGTCCGTCAGCTCAATCAACCAACTTGCGACCGATCTTGAGCAAAGGCCATTTGTTGAGGAGGTGATTTATGACACTGAATTGCTGGGGTTACTTGAAAGTAACTTTTCTTCAATTCAAAAAGCGCTAGCGGTTGGAGCGGTAATTCTACTCCTCTTCTCCATACTACTCATCAATAGTTCGATCAAACTTTCGATTTACTCTAAACGTTTGGTAATCAAAACGCTTCGGCTCGTTGGGGCAAAAAAGGCCTTTATTCGCTGGCCCTTTATCTGGATTAATTTGCGCCTTGGGCTTCTTGGAGCAACCATATCATCAATCCTGCTTACCATCCTCTATTTTGAACTAGACCAGTGGTATCCTAATCTTAAACTCACGGCAGACTATTATGCCCTTGGAGCCATTATCTCACTGCTGTATCTATTGGGAACGACCATCACGGTTTTTAGCACCTATTTAGCCACTTCAAGATTCTTGTCCCTCAAGGCAACTAACGATTTTGCATAACCTATGAAACGACCGCTACTAGAGAAAAGAAATTATCAAATAATCATCGCAGGGATTATTTTAATCGCCCTTGGATTCATACTTATGAGTGGCGGAAGAAGTGATGATCCCGAAGTATTCAATCCGGAGATTTACAATTTCAGAAGAATCAGACTCGCACCTACATTAATCATTATAGGCCTAGCTCTTCAAGCCTATGCTATACTTTATAGGCCGAAGAAATGAGTGTCATTGAATCTTTAATACTTGGTCTGATTCAAGGTCTAACTGAATTTTTACCCGTCTCTTCAAGTGGTCATTTAGAGTTAGCCAAGGCTTTATTAGGAAGCGAAGCACTACCTCAAGAGAGTCTTCTTGTTACGGTAATCCTTCATTTCGCTACCGCACTAAGCACCCTTTTCTTATTTCGAAAAGATGTATGGGCGATTATTCAAAAAACACTTTCTAAAGATCCATCTTCAATAACATTCACCTTTTCTATCGTCCTGTCGATGCTCCCTGCGGCAGCGGTAGGGTTTTTCTTTGAAGACCTCATCGACTCTTTCTTCTCGGGCAACCTAACGCTCGTGGGTATGATGCTCATTTTAACCGCACTTTTACTGGTCATTGCAGATCGCAGTAAGGCAAGTCAAAAATCGCTTAATTATAGAGATGCCTTTCTAATCGGTATCGCCCAGGCGATTGCCATTCTACCGGGTATATCAAGAAGCGGGGCGACCATTTCAACATCAGTCATTTTAGGGCTCGACAAGTCTGAGGCGGCGCGTTTTTCTTTTCTAATGGTGGTTCCTCTTATCTTCGGTAAGATTGCGAAAGATCTGTTGAGCGGATCTATTTTCAGCACTGAAATCGAAACAGTACCGCTAATCATAGGCTTTCTGAGCGCCTTCTTCTCAGGAATTATTGCTTGTAAATGGATGATTGCACTGGTGAAGAAAAGCAGGCTTACCTATTTCGCCGTCTATTGTGTTTTAGCGGGTGTATCCGCTCTTATATTCTTATAATTCATGAAGAACCTAGGCGAATTAAGTACTGAACAATGGCTCGAAGGTCAACTGCTTCTAGTTGATAAACCCCTCGGATGGAGTTCGTTTCAAGCTGTAAACGCCATAAAATGGGCGCTCTTAAAAAAACTAAAATTAAAGAAGATCAAAATTGGACATGCCGGCACCCTAGATCCATTAGCTAGTGGACTACTAATCATCTGCGTAGGAAAGTTAACCAAACGGATACCCACTTTTCAAGGTCAAATAAAAACCTATACGGGAACGATTTCAATTGGGAACACAACTCCTTCGTACGATCTAGAAACCGAATTTGACGAAACCTTTGAAACCGCACATATTAGCATCTCAGATCTTCAAGAAAAAACCAGTCAATTTACTGGCGAAATAGAGCAGATTCCTCCGCTATTTTCTGCACTTAAAAAAGACGGGAAACGCCTATACGAATACGCTCGACAAGGTCAAGAAACTGAGATTCAACCTAGAAAAATTGAAATCCACTCCTTCGAGATTGATCCTTCTAGATTCGATTCAAACAAGGAAGTCGATTTTGAGGTGGTCTGCTCAAAGGGAACCTATATCAGATCGCTCGCACATGATTACGGTAAGGCGCTCAAATCTGGAGCCCATCTTAGCGCCCTTCGCAGAACCAAAATCGGAAAATTCGAGGTAGCTCATGCTTTAACCCCTGAAGAGATTAAAGAAAGCTTATGCGTGAATTAGTCAGAAGAGCACAGCGGATCGCCCGAGTAATCACTGGAGTTTTGATGATTCTCATAAGCATGCTTTTATTTGGGTACAGTATTGAGTTAAATCTCAATCGCGATGAGATGATAAACGTCGTCGAAGATCCTGAACCTGACTTTTTCAAAAAATTGGAGGAAAAACGATTCGAAGCCTTTAAAGTAGAAACGAATAAAGCCTCTAACGAAGCTGGAAAAGAATCTGAATATGAAGACCCCGAGCCGTTAGCTTCTTTAGAGAGTCTCGAGGCAGGAAAAGACTATTCAAAAATGGCCGCCGAAATGGCCGCCGGTTCTGGGATTGGAGCCTTAAGTCAGGAAATCGAGGATCGTATCAATCGGATGAAGGAGAATGCCCCTCCAAAAGGACAGCCTATAAAATTAGCCAAACGAACAACTATTAGCTACAATTTGAAGGGTCGCGTGCACCGCGAACTTCCGGTACCCGTGTATAAATGCTTAGAAGGGGGTGAAATCGTCATCAATGTTGCAGTAGACAATCGAGGAAGCGTTATCGACGCATGGTTTAGTCCTGAATTCTCATCAACAAGTAACGGATGTCTAGTGGACAACGCCATAGAGTACGCTAAGCTCTCACGTTTTCAAGAGTCTGGCAAGCCCTATCAAGAAGGAACGATTACCTATTTATTTCCGGCCAAGGAGGACTAACAATTCTGAAATAATCTGTCGTCCCTTATTCTCATTATACCACTGCTGTAACTGCTCCCTTGCAGTCGCATCGAGCTTACCGTGCTGAATTTTATAATCATCGATTAATTTCGAAGCACCTGTAGGTCGTGGCCCCCAACTACTTATAGCGTCTCTGGAATATTGAATCAGTTTAGGAATGGATTGAGCACCTCCCGTCAAAAATTGATTCATCAGATCAAGGTTCTCGTCTCTAAGTAGAATTTCTAATTCAAGACCAGGGTGTATTTCGGCAATTTTAGCCATTAAAGGCAGTGAAGGCGCTGCATCACCACACCAAGGCTCAGTGAGCACAACCCATCTTGTGGGTGCTTTTTGTTCTTTGAGCCAATCGATCTCCTGATCAGTGAGCTTTGCTTGTTTTTCCCAACGCTTTATGCGCTGCCAATTTAACTGTGTATATTCTAGATAAGCCGGTTCTGTATGGCCGCCAGTAGTTCTATTCTCATCTACTAAACGCTTGTGTAACTCTTTGTATTCGCTATAATTCATCTTGAATTTTCGTTGACTGTAAAGATAATGCAGTTCGGTGGCTTAGCTTTACACCTATCAAACAACCACTTATGCAAAGTAGATGCCACTGGTGCGGTGAAGACCCTCTGTATATAGCCTACCACGACAACGAATGGGGCAGGCCCAATAGAGACGACCAAAAACTTTTTGAGAGTTTAATTTTGGAAAGCTTTCAATCAGGGTTAAGCTGGATCACCATCTTAAGAAAAAGAGAGCATTTTCGAAAAGCATTCGACAACTTCAATGCGGAGAAAATTGCGGCCTATAACGAAAATGATATTGAGCGATTGATGTCCGATAAGAACATTATAAGGAATCGCCTGAAGATTGAAGCGACCATTCAAAATGCCAAGAGCCTGCTTTCTTTAAATAAAGAAGGCATAACCTTAAGTCAGTTTGTTTGGGAGGTAACCGACCAAAAGATTCTTCAACCAAAGTTTACAGACTCCAGAGAGCTTCCATCTACAACAATAGAAGCAAAGGCACTCTCTAAGAAATTTAAAAAAGCGAACTTCAAGTTTATGGGTCCCGTGGTGTGCTATGCTTTTATGCAGGCCAACGGTTTAACCAACGACCATAGTCTAGAATGCTTCTTACATCAATCGGTTTAGAAGGGTAGATCGTCAAAGTCTTCCTCGCTAGTCTGATCAGCTGCTGGGAAGCTATCAAGAGGGGGTAGTGGGGGCATTCCGCTATCTGATGTTGCCGCAGGAGCAGATTGTTGAGCTTCAATCCTCCAGCCTTGAATCGAATTGAAATACTTTACCTCTCCTTGAGGAGAAGTCCACTCACGGCCTTTAAGGTTAATACCTACGGTAACCTTTTGACCTGGAGAAAATTGAGATAATAAATCACATTTATCTTGAATGAACTCTACCAGTAAGTCTTGCGGGTATTGCTCTTCGGTGGTAACCACTATTTCTCGCTTTCTGAAGCCATTTGCACCATAGGTTTTGGTTTCACCGATTAATTTGATACTTCCTTGTAATTCCATGATCTAGTTTTGAGATTTATAGGCCTCTGCAATATCAGCCGCTAAGCTCTGAAAGGCTTCTGGGGTTAGATTTTCTTTATGTGTGAATTGTGCGTTTTTCATCTCATTAAGCGGAATAAGATGAACATGAACATGAGGCACTTCTAGCCCAATCACTGAAAGCCCTACACGTTTGCAATCAACGACCTTTTCAATAGCCTTAGCAACTGAATAAGAGAACTGCATAAGGTCAGTATACTCATCTATTGATAGATCAAAAAGTCGATTCGTTTCTTTTTTAGGGATACACAGGGTATGTCCTTTAGAATTTGGATTAATATCTAAAAACGCCAAAAAATCTTGGTTTTCAGCAACTTTATAGGCTGGTATTTCGCCGGAAATAATCTTTGAAAAGATCGTAGCCATTAGGATCTTGTAATTTTTACTACTTCAAATTCGATTTTACCGCTAGGCACTTGAATCTCTGCCGTATCACCAACAGCCTTGCCTAGAAGTCCTTTACCGATTGGAGAATTTACTGAGATCTTACCTGTCTTGAGGTCTGCCTCACTTTCAGCTACTAATGTATAGGTCATCTCTTGACCATTAACCTTATTCTTAATCGTAACTGTTGACAGCACTAAGACTTTAGAGTTATCTAATTGTGATTCATCGATGATACGAGCATTGGCCAAAGTTTCTTCAAGCTTAGAAATTCTCATTTCTAAAAGTCCTTGAGCTTCTTTCGCCGCATCATACTCGGCATTTTCTGATAAATCTCCTTTATCTCTTGCATCTGCAATAGCCTGCGAAGCCTTTGGACGTTCGACATCTTTCAATTGATTTAACTCGTCTTTCAGTTTTTGTAAACCTTCTTTCGTGTAATAAGCTACTTTTGCCATGGTCATAACAATTAAAAAATCCTCAAGACGATGTATAAGTCGAGAGGATTAAATCAAAGATACAAAATTCTAAAGAGTCTCGAAAGTTGCGATTACCTATTAAATTCATTGCTATTCTTCTTTTTCTCATTGTATGTAGCTGTGAATCAACCACTCCTATTCAAAATCCATTTTTACCAAAAGCCTCTTTTGATGTTCAAATCGACCTAAATCTTCCACTCTACAGTCCGCTTCAAAACACAGGGAATTCGGTCACGCTCCCAAGCAACCTTGGTGGAGTAAAGGGAATTCACATAACCAACGTAGGGTTCTCGACGTTTAGAGCCTTCGAAGTATCGTGTCCAAATCACACCCCCAGTTCGTGTTCATCGACTGAATTGCAAGGAAGTCAAGTCAACTGCCAATGCGAAGATCAACTGAGTTACAGCGTATTTACTGGCCAACTACTTAACCGTCAAGGTTCAGAAACCCTGTTCGACCTTACTGAATATCAGGTAAGAACCGAGGGCAATACCCTCTACATTTTTAATTAAGCATTCTAGTTTTGATGAGAGTCTCGGAGTAGATCGTTTACCGTCTTCACCGGGTTAAAGGTCATGGAAGGTACCTCAACGAATAATGTATTCCAAAAAGCCATAGCTCCATTCCATAAGCCAGGTAACTCAAGGGCAAGAATCTCGTTTCCTTCATAAGTTTTATGGGCTATAAATCCTTGTTTATAATCCACAAAATCTTCGAGCTGATAAGGCTCTCCACCATAATCGGTAAGGCCACAAACAATATCTACCGGATTAAAATGAGTTGCATTTTGAAGAATAGCGTTTTGCTCAGGATTTCCCTTGTCAATTTGAGCAGACTCGACAATCTGAAGTCGTTCACCGTCAGAGGTGCTTACCCAAAATGGGCCTCCCCCAGGTTCACCTTCATTTCGTACCATGGCACATACACGCAACGGTCTGAAGAGGGAATTTTTTAAATCAAACAAAGGATCCTTAGAAGCAGAGCTAGGTTCGTATCCAAAGGTCGTACTTAGAAACGATTCGATTTCTGCAAGATCTGCGTCCTCCGGAGATTCGCACACCTCCTTTTGAAAGTGGTGAATTTGTTCCTGAATCTCAAAAGCCAGACCTGCTAAGATTCGCTTGAACTTGTGATGTTTTATCCAGTCTCTTCGTACACAGATGTTATCGATATTCTTAATAAAGACAAAGTCTGCCTGGAGTTTAGAGAGATTCTCAATTAGTGCGCCGTGACCTCCCGGTCTAAAAAGCAAATCACCATCTACCGTTCTCGCCGGTGTAAAATCAGTTTTCAGAGCAGGGGTGTCGGTGTACTTTTTCTGAAAAGAATAGGAAACCTCAAGCTTCAAATCAAACGACTTTTTTAAACGCTCAATTTCTTCAGAAATAGCATCCAGATGGTCTTCAGAAACCGTAAAATGAACACTCCCTTGCGCATAATCCAAAGCCTCTACGAGATGAATAAAAAGCGGAGTATAAGGCTGTTCTTCTTTATGAAAGGGCAAGATGGCCTTTGGCTTGTTACCAAATTCAAAGGGTGGCTCATTAAGTATAGTACTTACTAGTGCAATACGGTCTTGATTGCTTGTTGGGCCGTTTAGATCAATGGTATTTTTTAGAGCTTCGGCAAATGGAAAGCGATCAAAACACTCAAAGAATTGCTTTAAAAAAGGGTGCTTTTCAACGTACGCTTCAAAGGAGTCAGACGGTCTAAAATCATCTAAGAAGCTGTACAAACTTTTAAACATTCGAGTAGCAGCACCAGAGGCCGGAACGAATTTCTGAAGCTTATACTGCGATGCTTTTTGAGTAAATATTTCAAGGTATTTTTCTGAATCCTCAATAGAGATAATGCCATCGTTCAACGTGGCCGGACGCGCTAAATTCACGAAGGGTATACCTTCCTTTATTTGCTTTAACTGTCTCTCGTATTGAGATAGAGAAATACCTAGATTCTCGAGTTGGGCTTGGTCTCTAGGGGCTAAATTCATAGAGTTTAAAAGAGCGCCTCAATGGCCATTGAAGCAGACTCTAGTCGGGTTGTTTGGTTTCCTTGTAAAGATATATAATTACAATCATTAGCCTCCAAAGCAGAGCGAAATGCCTCGTACATTTTCTCTCTCTCATGCGGTTTATCTCTGAGATCATCAGCTACCCAAGGCACATCAATACCTGTAAGTAAATACAAGTCATAGTTTTGAGCAGACACTGCATCAAGAAGCCTTTGATCTGCCCATCCGTTATAATAGACCTCAGAGTATACCAAAGTCTCGAGTAAATCTGTATCGCAGACGATGAATTGTTTCTGATCGTTTTCGGCCTGAATAATTGCCTCGTTTTCAAGTTTCATCTGTCCGATAGCTATTGGTACCAGATCTTCAGGCTGACAAATAGCACGCGAACGATCCCATTTTTCCTGCAGATACTCCCTCGCATATTCAGCCACCCAAGGCACATCGTACTTTTCAGAAAGTTGTTTGGCAAGCGTAGTTTTACCCGTTGACTCAGGGCCAAAAAGAACGATACGCTTTACTAGAGTTCGTTTTTGTGAAGGGATTTTCTCCATGCGTAATATCCTTGAAAGGCGAGTATCGTAAAAATTAAATATTGTAAAGAAAGCATCCCCCAACCTCGGTAGGCATAAAGCGGAATGGTGATTAAATCGGCTGAAATCCAAAGAACCCAACTCTCTAATTTTTTTCGTGCCATCAACCACATCGCTGTGAAAAATACCCCACTGGTAAAAATGTCGATGACATTTGAAAGGTCCATTGTGGTGCTAGTCAGACGATAGACCATATAAGTAACCAGCATCGTAACGAGTACTAGGGTAAGGCCAAGCCCTCTTTCTTTGCTCGTCATCGTAGTGATTTGACGAACTTTTATTCCGTCTTTTTGTCTAGACCACTCCCACCAACCATAAATACTCATCAATGAGTAGTAGGCGTTCATCAGCATGTCTCCGAGCAGCCGGTCAGTGAAAAAAAGGTACATAGTTATTGTTGTTCCTATGATCCCTGTGGGATATACCCCAATGTGCGCCCGCTTCGCTAACCAAACACTCCACACGCCGAATATAAAGGCTAAGAGCTCAAGCACAATAAGCTCAGTACTGCGTTCTAAATAAGGGCCTAAGAAGAAATCGACAATATTCATGATAACGTTTTAGTCTGATAAGTATAGACTAAGGTGTGATTGTCGAAAGTTTCGAAAGTAAAGTGAAATCGATTTTCGTCAACCCATGCACTACTATGGTGAGACTCAAGGGTAAAATCATCAATATTTATAGCCTCTCTAAAGGATAATCCTGCTCGGTCCAAGATTTTATAAATCGATTCTTTAGCTCCCCAAATAGCGGTTAGTTTTTCAATACGGTCTGAGGTGTTTTCAAGACTTGCTACGGCTCCTTCCCCCGTAAATCGAGGTGCAATTTTCAAAATTTTCTCGCGATGCTGTTCTATATCTACGCCAACCTCAACATTAAATCCCAATGCGATCGCAACATAGCCCAAAGTGTGCGAAATAGATATCGAAGTCCCACTATCAAGGAAAGGCTTTCCTGATGGCTTATACTTCAGCGCTGCATCCTCAATCTGATAAGTCTTTAGTAGCTGCCTTACCGCAAGAAAACATTTGCGATGCGCTTCTGACTTCATCTGAGACAAGCGCTCTTTAGAAGCCTCAGAAAGATTGAGGTTTTGGCGTAGTTCCTCTTCAGACTCTGAAACCCGCCAAACGGCGACCTTATAATCTTGAATACTCTTACTACTCAGGCTTTTAAATAAAGGCACTTTCTGAAAATTGATGGTATCTTTGTGGCCGTAAAAATACGGTTTTAATCATGGCAACACCCACTTACACCCCTTACAAAGTAAAAGACCTCAGTTTAGCAGACTGGGGACGCAAAGAAATTGAGCTTGCAGAAGCAGAGATGCCGGGTCTTATGGCCCTTCGAGAAGAGTATGGCCAGGCGCAGCCTCTGAAAGGTGCTCGTATTGCGGGTTGTCTGCACATGACCATTCAAACTGCTGTGCTTATCGAGACCCTAGTGGCCTTGGGAGCAGAGGTTACTTGGAGTTCTTGTAATATCTTTTCAACTCAGGATCACGCAGCAGCGGCTATTGCAGCAGCGGGAATTCCCGTTTATGCTTGGAAGGGGATGAACGAAGAGGAATTCAACTGGTGTATTGAGCAGACCCTTTTCTTCGGAGAAGATCGTCAGCCGCTCAACATGATTCTTGACGATGGTGGAGACCTTACGAATATGGTGCTTGATCAGTATCCAGAACTAGTAGCCGAGATTAGAGGTCTCTCTGAAGAAACCACTACTGGGGTTCACCGACTCTATGAGCGTATGGCCAAAGGAACACTTCCGATGCCTGCAATTAATGTCAATGACTCGGTAACCAAGTCGAAGTTTGATAATAAATACGGATGTAAAGAAAGTGCCGTTGACGCGGTTCGCCGAGCTACCGATGTAATGCTTGCCGGTAAGCGTGTGGTTGTTTGTGGATACGGAGACGTAGGAAAAGGAACCGCCGCTTCATTTAGAGGGGCAGGTGCGATTGTAACGGTCACTGAGATTGATCCGATCTGTGCGCTTCAAGCGTGTATGGACGGATACGAAGTAAAACGTCTCGAGACCGCAGTAGGTAATGCGGATATTGTAATCACCACTACCGGTAACAAAGATATTGTACGCGGAGAGCACTTCGAGGCGATGAAAGACAAGACCATTGTGTGTAACATCGGACACTTCGATAACGAAATCGACATGGCCTGGTTAAACACCAACCACGGAAACACCAAGGTTGAGATCAAGCCTCAAGTGGATAAATACACTGTTAATGGTAAAGACATCATCATCCTAGCCGAAGGTCGTCTAGTTAACCTAGGATGCGCTACCGGACACCCAAGCTTTGTAATGAGTAATTCATTCACCAACCAGACCCTAGCTCAGTTAGAGTTATGGAACAACGCTGAGAATTACGAAAACAAGGTATACATGCTTCCCAAGCACTTAGATGAGAAAGTAGCTGCCCTTCACCTTGCAAAGCTAGGTGCAGAACTTACCGAGTTAAAGCAAGATCAGGCTGAGTACATTGGGGTTACCGTTCAAGGACCCTTCAAGCCTGAGTATTATAGATACTAGTGTCTTCATTTGAGAAACTCATAACACTAGTAGACGAGCTGTATCAGGAGTCTAATTGGGCTGAAAAAAGCTCGGTCGAAGTTTCCAAAGCGACTGTTGGGTGGCATATTGCCCATTCCTACCTCGTGATTATAAAGAGTTGTGAAAATCTTTTAAGTAATACCAATCGCCCATCAAAAAATCGAAAATGGCTTCGACAAGAAGTCTTTTTTCTTTTACGAAAAATACCTCGAAATAAGATTGAGGCCCCAGACTTTGTTGTACCTATCGATGATAGCGAGAAGGAGATTAAAAGGCTTTACGAACAGGCGATGTCGCTCCTTTTACAGATAAAACAAAATAAGGATGGATACTTATCGCATCCCTTTTTAGGACCAATAAAACCAAAAAGAGTTCCTCTTTTTCTTCGAATACACACCACTCATCACCTGCGGATTATTCGAGAAATTATCAAATAAAAAAAGGCACCGCAATGCGGTGCCTTTTTAATATAAGTCTAGAAATCAATTACGCCTCTGGGAACGGATCAACAGATACGTATGATTTTCCTCCTACTTTCTTTTCAAAACGAACGATACCATCAACTTTCGCGTGAAGGGTATGATCTTTTGAAGCATACACATTTTCTCCTGGGTTGTGTTTAGTACCTCTTTGACGGACGATGATGTTGCCTGCAATCGCAGCTTGACCACCATAAATTTTAACGCCTAAGCGTTTCGATTCTGATTCTCTACCGTTTTTAGAACTACCGACCCCTTTCTTGTGTGCCATGGTATTATCTTTTTATTTGATTATGCTTTTGAAATCGCTTCGATTAACTCAGCCTTCTTCATTGAAGAAATTCCTGAGATCCCTTTGTCTTTAGCTACCTCTTTAAGTTGAGCTACAGTCATTGATGAATAATCAACGCTAGCTTCTTTTGCAGGCGCTTCTACCTCTTTCGCTTCTTCTTTCTTAGGAGCTGCTTTCTTGGCTGTTGCTTTCTTAGCACCACTAGAAACGATGTTTTCAATGCTCACTTCAGTTAAGTACTGGCGGTGACCATTTTGTTTTTGGTAGCCTTTTCTTCTCTTCTTTTTAAAGACGATTACTTTATCGCCTTTCAGATGCTGAAGTACTTTTACTTCTACAGCAGCACCTTCTACGACTGGGGCGCCAATAGTAACCGAACCGTTATCGTCAATTAAAAGAACACGATCAAAAGAAACTTTTGAACCTTCTTTAGCATCTAAACGGTGTACGAATACCTTCTGGTCTTTTGCAACTTTAAATTGCTGCCCTGCCATCTCTACAATTGCGTACATAGTATAAAATTTAGTTCATTTCGCTAATAAGCGGGTGCAAATATAATTCAAAATAACGAGTTACCAACAGTTTACAAACATTTTATCTCCCTCAGAATTAACACCTTTATAATAGTTAAAACCTCCTTCAAAGCCTATCTTTGTAGATAGTACAAATCCTTAGTCTAGATGTAACTTTTCTAAGGGTTTGTCGTCAGAACAGTATTAATTAAAACATTACTAATTCAATGAAGCCATTTTATGCTTTCACTGCAATGCTTGGTCTTTGCTTGGCCCCCCTTCAAGCCCAGCAAGTAGACTTCGAAGAGTACGATTTAGACAACGGTCTTCACGTGATCCTTCATCAAGACAATACCGCTCCGGTGGTTGTAACTTCGGTCATGTATCACGTGGGTTCGAAAGACGAAAATCCGGCAAAAACAGGATTTGCTCACTTCTTTGAACACCTTTTATTCGAAGGATCAGAAAATATTGAACGTGGAGAGTTTTTTAAGATTGTAACCTCAAACGGAGGGTACAATAATGCAAACACTACCCAAGACCGCACCTATTATTACGAACTCTTTCCATCGAATCAGCTCGCCTTAGGACTTTGGTTAGAATCAGAGCGACTAATGCATCCGATTATTAATCAAATCGGGGTTGATACTCAAAAAGAAGTCGTTCAAGAAGAGAGAAGACTTCGGGTTGATAACGCGCCTTATGGTCAATTGATTGAGAATATGTTTAAGAACTTATTTAGCAATCATCCCTATCGCTGGTCTGTAATTGGTTCTTTGGACCATTTGGCAAGTGCATCTCTAGAAGACTTTCAAGAATTCAATAAGGTGTACTATGTTCCAAATAACGCCACCTTAGTTTTAGCAGGAGATTTTGAAAAAGAAGAAGCGAAGAAACTCATCGAAGATTATTTCGGCCCTATCCCTAGAGGGAAAGAAATAGTAAAGAAAACCTACGATGAAGCACCAATCGATGGTCCTATTTACGCTCAGTTCGAGGATGCAAATATTCAAATCCCTCTTATTTTGTTAGGTTACCGCACCCCGGGTCAAGCCTCTAGAGATGCCTATGTGCTAAACATGATTTCCTCTTACCTCAGCTCAGGGCAAAGCTCTGTTCTACAAAAGAAATTAGTAGATCAAAAACAAATGGCACTGCAAATCTTCGCTTTCAACTATAGCTTAGAAGACTACGGTGCCTATCTTCTTGGAGGTCTACCTTTAGGAGATAATACGATGGATGATCTAGTTGCAGAAATCGATGTAGAAATTGAAAAACTACAAAACGACCTGATTTCTGAACGTGATTATCAAAAACTTCAGAATCAATTCGAAAACTCATTTGTAAGTGCCAACAGCTCTTTTGAAGGAATTGCAGAAAATTTAGCTTCATACAACCAACTTTTCGGTGATACCAACCTGATCAATACAGAGATTGAGATTTACAGAAGTATCACAAGAGAAGAAATTAGAGAGGTTGCCAAAAAATATCTTCAAAAGCAACAACGTGTTGAATTAAAGTACGTTCCAAAACAAGACTAGTATCATGAGACTTAATATTCAAACTATTTTACGCAAAACCACAAAGGCGGTTCTATTGACAGCCGTATTTGCAAGTGCTAGCTTGACCGCACAAGTAGACCGCTCACAACAGCCCGCACCCAACGGGTCTCCGGTGATTAAATTAGATGAACCCCAAACCTTTGAGCTTAAAAACGGATTAAAGGTTCTTGTAGTTGAAAATCATAAACTACCTCGTGTTAGCGTTCAGTTGCTCTTAGATAATCCGCCCATATTAGAAGGAGAAAAGGCAGGTGTATCAAGCCTAACAGGAAGCCTCTTAGGTAAAGGATCTATGAATATCTCAAAGGACGATTTTAATGATGAGGTAGACTTCTTAGGTGCATCAATCAATTTTTCTGGTCAAAACGCCTTTGCATCGACTTTATCTAGAAATTTTCCTAGAATCATGGAACTCATGGCTGATGCGGCGATTCATCCCAATTTCTCAGGAGAAGAATTTGATAAAGAAAAGGAGCGCTTTATCGAGAATCTAAAATCTGACGAAAAAAATGTTTCAGCAGTTGCTCGTCGCGTAGAGTCAGCACTCGCCTATGGAACCGCTCACCCTAATGGAGAGTTTTCAAGCATCGAAAGCATCGAGAAAGTTACCCTAGAAGATACCAAGGCATTTTATGAGGACTTTTTTGTTCCAGAAAACGCTTACCTAGTATTAATCGGAGATGTCACTTTAAAGGACGCCAAGAAACTAGTAAAATCAAATTTTGGAAAATGGAAGGCGAAATCTGCTAAAGAAACTCCTTTCGCAGAAGCCTCGAATCCTGAAGCCACAGAAATCAACTTCGTTGATATGCCAAACGCTGTACAATCTGAAATTATTGTACAAAACCTAGTTGATCTTAAAATGAGTGATGAGGACTATATTCCTGCGCTTATTGCGAACCAAATTCTTGGAGGAGGAGCAGAAGGCAGACTCTTTTTAAATCTTAGAGAGGATAAAGGATATACCTACGGATCCTATTCAGGTATCGGCAGTAGCAAAGACACCAAAGCGCGTTTTAGAGCTACTGCCCAAGTTCGAAATGCTGTGACAGACTCCGCTGTAGTTCAAATTCTAGAAGAAGTTAAGCGAATTCGAACAGAGCTTGTTAATCAAGAAGATCTTAAAAATGCGAAAGAGAAATACAAAGGAAGTTTTGTACGTTCTCTAGAGCGTCCGCAGACGGTGGCAAATTTCGCCCTCAATATTGAAACTCAAGGCCTAGACGGGGACTTCTATGAGACCTATTTAAGCCGAATTGATGCAGTAACTGCCGAAGAGGTAATGGCCGCCGCCAACAAGTTCTTTGCTCTTAACAACCTCAGAATCGTGGTGGTAGGAAAGGGCGTTGAAGTCGCTGAAGCTCTTGAAAATATCAATTTCGATGGTACCAAACTGAAGGTAAACTACTTTGATCCATTTGCAAATTCAATCGAAAAACCAACCTTTAGCAAGCCACTACCTGCAGGACTTACTGCTCAAAAGGTAATTGCAAACTATCTGGATAAAGTAGGTGGAACTGAAGCTATTCAAAGCGTTAATTCCTACGCAATAAAAGCAACTGCTACCATCCAAGGCATGACTCTTGAACTGGCAACTTCGGCAAAAGGAGCCAATTACACTCAGGAGATGAAAATGATGGGCAATGTCATGCAACGTTCTGTGCTTACCGAAAGTGAAGCCTATCAAGAGATGCAAGGTCAACGCATCCCGATGAGTGACGAGGATCGCCAAAAAATGCAATTAGAAACAGGAATAGTAGCCGAGATAGCTTGGGTGGACAATCCTGAAATTAAATTAACCGCTATCGAGTCGGTGAATGGTTCTGACGCGTATGTTGTTCAGCTCACCAAGGATCGTGCGCTTTACTTTGATGTAAGTACAGGGTTAAAAGTTCAAGAAATCGTAACGGTTGAAGCGGGCGGACAAACGATTACCCAAAAAGCATCTTTCAGCGACTACAAGGAAGTTAACGGGATACTTATACCTCATAGCGTTTCTAGAAATTTAGGGCCACAGACACTAGATTTTAAAATCGCTGAAATCACAATAAACTAGAGATGAAGAAAGTTCTTATCCTATTCGTACTAATAGGCCTAGCCGTATCATGTAAAGGTGAAACCTCTAAATCGAACATCGAAGCCAAAGCAGTAGATCCTTACACGATGGAAGGTGTGATGGCGGTGCACGATGAAGTAATGCCAAAAATGGGACACATGGCAAAACTGTCTAGCTCATTAAAACCACTAGCTGATGCTTCTCCTGAAGGCCCTGAGGCCAAAGCTATCGAGGATCTAAAAGTTGCTCACGAAGCCATGATGACTTGGATGAAAGAAATTGGAGACACTTTTACCCATGAAGAAATCATGAAAGGAGCTGCCTTAAGTGATAAAAAGAAAGAAGCGCTTCGAATAGAAGCAGACAAAATCGCAGAGGTAAAACGCTTAATGCTAGAGAGTATTGCTAATGCTGAGGCCTTGTTAAAGGAATAACGAGTACCTTTTTTAACGGTATTATAGGGCTGTCTTTGGCAGCCCTATTTTTATTTGCTTAATTCTTCGATTATCGATGCTTTCAACCGTTAAGGTATATCCCTTGAAACGGATGATCTCTCCTCGTTTCGGAAACCCTTTGGTAATCTCTAGCACAAAACCTGCTAGGGTCTCAGACTCTCCCTTAAATTCTTCAAACACCTCAACGCTGCTTAATTCAGCAACACGATAGAAATCTTTTAACGAAGTTTTTCCTTCAAAAACATAGGTGTAATCGTCGATACGAGAATAAACTAGATCAATATCGTCGTACTCATCACTGATATCTCCAACAATCTCTTCAATTACATCTTCTAGGGTAATCACGCCAGAGGTTCCTCCGTACTCATCTACAACAATGGCTAGGTGGGTTTTTTGATTCTGAAAATCTACCAGTAAATCATCTAACTTCTTATTCTCTGGCACAAAAAAAGGAGCGCGCAATAGTTTTTGCCACTCAAAATCATTTTCGTCTAAGTGTGGTAACAAGTCTTTGATAAAAAGAACTCCCAAAATCTTATCCATGGAATCTTCAAAAACAGGTACTCTTGAATACCCCTTTTCAGTGACTCGCTGCAACACCTCAGCGTAGCTTAGATCACTTTTTAATCCGAAAATATCAATTCGCGGACGCATCACTTGACGAGTTTCTGTATTACCAAAAGTCACAATTCCTTCAAGTAATTTCTTTTCTTCTGAAGTGGTATCCTCTTGCGATGCTAATTCTAAGGCCTGAGAGAGATGATCTACACTAATCTGAGCACGTTTATCAGCCAATTTATCCTCAAGCAAGTGGCTTAATGATTGAAGCGGCCGACTTAACGGGCTAAAAAGTTTGTCTAAAATCGATAGCACTGGTGTCATTCTCAAAGAGACAGTGATCGGATTTCTGTTTGCATAAATTTTTGGCAAAATCTCACCGAAGATCAAAATCAAAACAGTGGCGATAGCAATATCAAATAGCGTTTGCAATGATAAAACTCCAAAAAGCAAGGTTTCTGAACCCGAGAACCAGAAATCAGAGAGACTTGTGAAAAGTAAAACAATGGCAATATTGACTGCGTTGTTTGCAATAAGAATCGTAGCTAATAAGCGCTTTGGTGTAGAGAGTAAGGCTAATGTTTTTGCGCCCTTCTGTTCTGGATCTTCTTTCAGTTGATTGATATCGGTTGCCGACAAACCAAATAGCGCAACCTCTGACCCTGAAATCAATGCAGAACTGATGAGTAAAAATAGGAGTCCTATGATAGAAAGAAGAAGCTCAAGGTTACCTAAAACGGCGGTCTCGTTAACAGCTAAAACAGTTGGAATTAAATTACTGGATAGGGGGTCTGAGCTCATAGTTTAGAACGGAAGATCGTCGTCTTCTGCAGGAGAAACATTAGCCGCAGGAGTCGCCGACGACTGACTAGCTGATGGTTGCCCTGCAGGCGCTCCACCTTCTTTTGGAGGACTAAGGAACGTGAAGTCGGTGACATGTACCTCAGTGCTGTAGCGCATTTGTCCACTTTCATCTTGCCATTGACGGTTTTTCAATCGCCCTTCAACATAGATTTTATCACCTTTCTTCAGGTACTTCTCACAAATTTCTGCTGCCTTGTTTCGCACAACGATGTTATGCCACTCGGTGTTTGAAACCTTTTCACCAGTTTGTTTATTTGTGTAGGTTTCATTCGTAGCTACCGGAAATCTACCGATACAATTTCCACCTTCGAAATAGTGCATTTTAACCTCATCTCCTAGATGGCCAATGAGCATAACTTTGTTGAGTGTTCCTGACATAAAATTAAAAGTACTAAATTTTGAATTGTTGAAGCAATCGCTCCATTAAAGTTGAGGTCGGATATTGATCAATTTCATCGAAAGAAACCACCGGCTCGTTTAAATTTTCTACCTCAACTCGGTAAACTCTTACCTCGAGATGTCGATGAGAAAGCTTGTGCACTATTGGGTTTTCACTAAGCAAAGTCACCTTTGCGCTTTGCCCTAAGAATGACTCAATTTCATTCGAAGTTAAATCGCCCGAAGTATCAGATTCTATTAGTGGAAACTCATATAATCCCGCCCAAATACCACGGTTAGGTCGTTTTACAAACTGTGTGTTTCGATTTTGGTCTAGCAGCATTAAATAATGCAGATAACGCTTAGCTACTTTTACTTTCGACAATTTGACGGGTAAATCATCAATCTTATTAGTTGCTAATGCTACGCATCGATCATTAAAAATACAACTTGTGCAATTCGGTTTTTTTGGGGTGCATTCAGTTGCTCCAAATTCCATGATTGCCTGATTAAAAAGATCGGGATCATCAGGATCAATCAGAGAGTCTGCTAATTCTTGAAATAACTTTTGACCACTCGATTTGTTAATGGGCTCATCGATTCCAAAAACACGCGACAATACCCTGTAAACATTCCCATCAACAACTGCCTTTTTTTCCTTGAAAGCAAAGGAAGCTATTGCTGCCGCTGTATAGGGCCCAACACCTTTCAACTTTAATAGTTCATCGTAGGTTTCTGGGAAACGACCGCCAAAATCCTCGCAAACAATTTCCGCTGTTTTTTTAAGGTTTCGAGCTCGTGAGTAGTAACCTAAACCTTGCCAAAGCTTTAAAACCTCCTCTTCATTTGCTGCTGCAAGATCTTGAACTGTGGGATAAGCTGTCTGAAACTTTTCATAATAAGGGAGTCCTTGCGCCACTCGAGTCTGTTGAAGAATCACCTCGGATAGCCAAATTAGGTACGGGTCTCGTGTATCTCTCCACGGAAGCGATCGTTTACTTATTAAATACCACTTTATAAGTGGAGCTGAAAAATATCGGTTATCTTCGCTCATCTGATATAGTAGCCTAAAATTTAGAGGCTTAAGGCTAAAAATGCATTTAATTCGTATATTTGCAAGCCTTAAAAAATTATTAAAGATAACCAGCATATGACGAAAGCAGACATCGTAAGCAAAATCTCTGACAAATTAGGAATCGAGAAAGGAGACGTACAAGCTACTGTAGAGTCTTTCATGGAAGAAGTGAAAGCATCCCTAGAAAGTGGAGACAATGTTTACTTAAGAGGTTTTGGTAGTTTCATTATCAAAACAAGAGCTGAGAAAACAGGTCGTAACATTTCGAAGAACACAACCATTAAAATTCCTGCACACAACGTACCCGCATTCAAACCTGCTAAGGTTTTTGTAGAAGGCGTAAAAAACGGTGTAGAAGTAAAATAAGTATTAATCGATAAATCAACCGCATTATGCCGAGTGGAAAGAAAAGAAAAAGACATAAGGTAGCGACTCACAAGCGCAAGAAGCGCAGAAGAGCTAATCGCCACAAGAAGAAATAAGTAAGCTCGGGCTCTGTCCCGAGTTACTATTTTTCACCCCATACGTTCATTGACATTTTCGAATACCGCTGACAAAACACTTTGTGTTCTGCAGCACCATTATTAATTAGTGTACTAGTGCTACTAGTGCAATAAATATCGTAACCGTGAATAAAGAATTAATCATTCGAACACAGAACAACACGGTCGATTTTGCCTTATTAAAAGACGGGAAATTAGTTGAATTACACCGAGAAGAAGGAGATAACAGCTTCTCTGTAGGAGACATATTTCTCGCGAAAGTACGCAAGCCGGTTACCGGTTTAAATGCTGCCTTTGTAAATGTGGGGTATCAAAAAGATGCCTTTTTACACTATCATGATCTGGGACCAAGAATTGCGTCTCTTATGAGCTTTACAAAGGGGGTGTTGAGCAAAAAAATTACGGATTTCAGTTTGACAAACTATCCGCTAGAAAAAGAAATAGATAAAAACGGCAGTATCAACGACGCGATTAAAGCTAACCAATCTATTCTGGTTCAAATAGTCAAAGAACCGATATCAACCAAAGGCCCACGAATTAGTTCAGAGCTCTCGTTGGCAGGTAGATATGTAGTTATGGTACCTTTCTCAGATAGAGTCTCAGTTTCACAGAAAATCGAGAGTAAAAAAGAGAAGGACCGTCTAAAGAGGTTGGTGATGAGTATCAAACCTAAAGGTTTTGGTATCATTGTGAGAACAGTAGCCGAAGGTCAAAAAGTAGCTAGCTTAGACGCTGACATACAACGCCTAATCGGAAAATGGAATACCCTATGTGCGAATGTTGCTCAAGGAAACCATCCATCTAAAGTACTCACCGAAGTTAATCGCTCTTTAAGTTTTATAAGAGACGTCTTTAACGAAAGCTTTACAGGTATTCATGCCGACGACCCCGCTATGGTCGAAAGCATCAAAGATTACCTCACCGAAATATCACCCAAACACGAATCGATTGTAAAGCTTCATAAAGGAGCCGTTCCAATCTATGAGAAATTTGGGATTGATCGACAAATTAAAACATCATTAGGAAAGACCGCTTCTATGTCAAAAGGGGCGTACCTAGTGATCGAGCACACCGAAGCCATGCATGTTATCGATGTCAATAGTGGCAATCGATCAAACAAAGCGAATAATCAAGAAGACACTGCACTTGAAGTAAATCTCATTGCTGCGACAGAAGTTGCTAGACAACTACGTCTGCGCGATATGGGAGGAATTATCGTAGTTGACTTCATTGACATGGCTAAGAATGAACATCGCAAACAGCTCTATGATCACCTACGTGAAGAGATGAGTGATGATCGTGCAAAGCACAAAATTTTACCACCGACGAAGTTCGGTTTGATTCAAATCACGAGACAACGTGTAAGACCAGAGGTAAATATAAAGACCCGCGAAAAAGATCCAAATGAAAATGGAACTGTTGAAGCTCCAATCGTTTTGATTGATAAAATGAATTATGAAATCGAAAAGATTTTAAGCAAAAAGAATAACAAAGGAGGTGTCTACTTAAACGTTCACCCGTTTATTGCAGCTTACCTCACTAAAGGGCTTAATTCTATTCGTTTTCGCTGGTTTTTAAAGCATAAGAAGTGGATACATATTATCCCTCGAGATGCCTATACCTACTTACACTACCGTTTCAAGAATAAACAAGGCAAAACGATACGTTTATAGATAAAGCCCCCTCGATGAGGGGGCTTTTTTTTTGCAGTAAACCGAAGTACTTTTGAAAGGTGTACTACAAGCCAAAGACCACCTCTTACACCATTGACGAAGCGAAACAGCGCATAGAAAACTATTGTGCCTACCGAGAACGTTGCCACAGGGAGGTAGTTTCTAAGCTTGAGTCTATGGGAATGATTCCTGAGGCCATAGAAAAGATCGTAGGTGATCTTATTCAGTCGAATTACCTGAATGAACAACGTTTCGCGATTCAATTCGCACTGGGAAAATTCAGAATCAAGCATTGGGGAAAAAGACGAATCGAAAGAGAGTTGAAGTTCAAAGGACTCAGTCCTTTCACCATAAAAAAAGCCATCCAAGCTCTAGAAAAGGAAGATTATGAAGGCTGCTTTCACTCCCTCTTTGATAAAAAATTAGATTCATTCAGCGCTTTTGAGGGTCAAAAACTAAAAAGCAAACTCATCCGTTATTTTCAGTATCGAGGTTGGGAAAACGAACTCATATTTAATCGAATAGAGCAGCTTTAGGCCCAATTCATTCGAAGGTAGTATCTTTTCATCATGGGACTAATCAGATTCGTAGAGCGACAGGTATTGGCCTCCTTAGTGGGTCTGAGTGTGCTGTTACGTCTTCCATTTTTCTTCAGAGACTACATCGACAAGGACGAGAGCACCTTTATTCTTATGGGACAAGCCTGGGTTGACGGATTTTTGCCTTATACCTTGCTTTGGGACTTGAAACCACCACTGGTCTTTCTCTACTTCGCTAAAATCATATACCTATTCGGCAAATCACTATTCGCAATTCGTTTTTTTGGAGCGGTAATCGTTGGGTTTAACGGATACCTCCTGTACCGAATCGCACGAAACCACACCTCATCGATTTACGCCTTAACCCTTGGTGTTCTTACCATTTATTTTCAATCCCTTTTCGGAAGCGTTCAGGGAGTGATGAGCGAGCACCTCGGTCTTTTCCCAGTATTACTTGGTAGCTATCTCCTCGTAGAAAAACGTAATTATATCTGGGGGGCGCTGCTATTCAGTTTCGGATTATACTTTAAACTAAATATTGCCTACGGAATGCTATTGGCATTTCCTTTTCTTTTCGCACAGCGTCGTGATGAAATGAAGCAGATGATCGCAGGGTGTGTTCTAGGGGGCACAATAGCCACGCTAATCACAGCAGTTTGGTTTGTCGGTAACACTAGTCTCTTTATAGAATCCGTATTCTACGCACCCTTAGCATACACCAAGGCAACCATAAGTCAACAATTAAAAACCTTTTTATCACTGCTTCCCGTTTTTATTCTTCTTGCCTGGCTATTTAAAAGGTACCCCAAGCATCGATTTTACACCCTTTTTACCGCAGGGGTATTATTTAGTCTTATTCGACTCGGTAAGGTAAACGGGCACTACCTTCTTCAGGTATATCCTTTTATGATTTTACTCATAGGAATCCTTATATACGAGCTTAAGAAAAAGCTATTGCCACAAATTGTGTTGATCTTACTAGCAATCATTCCCATTGAAACCTACAAGGAAACTTGGGACCTTTTGAAATATCAGGATAACACTGGGTATTGGTACAATGGCGAAGGTCATGAAATCGCCCGGTTTCTGAAAAAAAATAACCTAGATAAGAAAACTGCTTATTACACCGATTATCACATCGGATACTGGCTTACCGACAATCGCCCACTAACAAAAGTGGTAACTCATCCTAGTAATATTGAACGCCCTGAATTATTTCCCTTCATGCAGATAAAGGATTCAACACCAGTAGCTGTATTAGAGGAATTATTAACCAACCAGAAACCTGAAATCATTATCGCTAAGTCGCGTAAAAATTTTAAGGATGCAGTGCTAGAATCAATGCTTGCAAGTGCCCTAAAACAAAACTACCAACAGATAAAATCTGTTGGTAGTGCGTTTATTTATAAAAGAAAATAGATTCTTAGTCTACCAGTAAAACTAGACTGTTTTGCTTCATCTCGACAGTACCACTTTTGATTGCAAGAACGGTATCAGAACCTTTAGTAGTGAAGAGGTGTGCAAAAGAAGAAGGAACTTTCTTTACATCAAACCCTTTAAGACGAACCTCTCCTTCTTGTAATATAGATACAATTGGGGCGTGATTTTCAAGTAATTGAAAAGAACCATCAACTCCAGGTAATGCGACAGCTGTTGCATCTCCTTGGTATAAAGTGGCCTCAGGTGAGATGATTTCTAGTTTCATAGACTCTTAAGCTTCAGCAAGCATTTTCTCTCCTGCCTCGATAGCTTCTTCAATCGATCCCTTAAGGTTGAAGGCAGCTTCAGGTAGGTGGTCTAGCTCACCGTCCATAATCATATTAAATCCTTTGATCGTTTCTTTGATATCTACAAGTACTCCAGGAATACCCGTAAACTGCTCTGCTACGTGGAAAGGCTGAGATAAGAAACGCTGAACACGACGTGCTCTTGATACTGCAAGTTTGTCTTCTTCAGAAAGTTCTTCCATACCAAGAATCGCGATGATATCTTGAAGCTCTTTGTAACGCTGAAGAAGCTCCTTAACGCGTTGTGCACAGTTGTAGTGCTCGTCACCTAGAATATCAGCGGTAAGAATTCTTGAAGTAGAATCTAGCGGATCTACTGCAGGATAAATACCAAGCTCCGCAATCTTACGAGAAAGTACGGTAGTTGCATCAAGGTGAGCAAAGGTTGTAGCAGGCGCAGGGTCAGTAAGGTCATCCGCAG
The DNA here is from genome assembly GCA_018623195.1 of Flavobacteriaceae bacterium. Taxonomy (GTDB): domain Bacteria; phylum Bacteroidota; class Bacteroidia; order Flavobacteriales; family Flavobacteriaceae; genus UBA3478. Next base: position 33,379 of record JAAZVY010000016.1, read on the forward strand.
GTACATAAACTGCCTGAACCGAAGTAATCGAACCATTTTTAGTTGAAGTAATACGCTCTTGCATCGCACCCATCTCTGTAGCAAGGGTAGGTTGGTAACCTACTGCCGATGGCATACGTCCAAGTAGTGCAGATACCTCAGAACC
>JAAZVY010000001.1 GCA_018623195.1 Flavobacteriaceae bacterium
CATCAGTCATCACTCCATCTACATCGAATACAAAATGTTTAATATGGTGTAACTCTGCTTTAAAAATCTTCTTCATAATAGGTTTTGATAGATTCGCTTAACTGCTCGTACAAAGGTAGCAGCCTTTTTTCTTCTTTGAGCAAACTTAGGTGGGTCTCTAAGGTTTTAGTGTCCCTTCTGCGCGCCGGACCACTCTGAATTTCTTTTGCGTTTTGGTTTAATGCATTGCCTAGCCCTTCTTCAAGTAACGGTATTAAAGCTTGAAAGGAAATAGCTTCCTTTTCTAGATAGGCTTGTGTTAATGCAATAAGATGGTTACTAAAGTTTTGGCTCATCACTGCTGCCAAATGCAGCTTTTGACGCTTTTCACTGGTTAAATGCTCTACTTCATTACTCAGTATTTCTGCAAATGAATACAGTTGTTTGGTAGTTTCTTCATTAACTCCTTCGATGAACAGTGGGATTTCTTTAAAGGATCGAATGACTGACTTTGAAAAACTTTGAAGCGGATAAAATACCCCGCCCTTACCATTGAAATGATGAAGTGGGGTAGCCCCACTACAATGAGCTACTATTCCTGAAAAGGTAGTCAGTAGTTGACCAACCTCTACAATATTTTCGTCAGACACAGCGATCAATATAAGGTCAGAATGAAAGAGTTCTTCTACCTCGCGAACGCTGCTTGGGTAAAGAACATCGTCTTTCTCAATACTTCGGCAAAAACATTTCGTAGTTAAGCCTTTTAGCGATTTAAGGTTGTGAAATAAATTTCTTCCCAAAGCACCGCATCCAATAATACCCACGGATTGAATCATATGCATATTCGAAGCTACTGTTTTTAGCTCAAAACGCCTTAATTTTGCACTCTAAACTAAAGCTCTTTTCATGGCTAATCCATTATTGCGATTTCTGTTTTCAACGCGATTAATGAGTGTTCTATTCATCCTTTTTGCATTAGCAATGGCGGTTGGAACCTTTGTAGAAAGCATGTATAGCACCGAAACGGCACGAATTTATATCTACAATGCAAAATGGTTCGAGCTGATGATGCTCCTTTTTGTCATTAATTTTCTCGGTAATATTAGACGCTATAAACTTTGGAAATGGAGTAAATGGCCTATTCTTGCATTGCACCTAAGTTGGATATTAATTATCATCGGGGCAGGAGTAACTAGATACATCAGTTTTGAAGGTATGATGCCTATCGCTGAAGGCGAAACCGCATCGAGTTTTTATTCAGACAAAACCTTTTTAACGGTTTACATTGATGGGGACTTAGAGGGTAATCGAAGAAGGAAATCATTAGAGGATGACATGATTTTCAGTGCAGAGGGCAGAAGGAGTAGTCTACCTTGGAACACCCGCTTCGGAGATACTCCAGTAACTATTAGCTATGTTGACTTTATCGAAGAAGCGGTAGAAGACATCATTCCTGATGAAAGTGGTAAACTATTGCTTAAAATTGTAGAATCAGGAGGTGGAACCCGTCATGAGCACTTCATCGAAGAAGGTACAGTTTCAAATATTCACAATACGCTATTTTCTTTTAATAAGCCTACCGAAGGAGCGATCTCAATTACTTTAGATGGTGAAGGAAACTATCTCGTTAAGAGCCCATTTAGCGCTGATTTTATGCGAATGGCTGATCAGTACACAGGACGATTAGAGTCGGAGGTTCAAGATACTTTACAACTAAGATCGCTCTATACCATGGGCGATTTAGCTTTTGTGATTCCCAACGGCGCTATTCGAGGTAAGGTTGGTGTTGTTCCTTCATCAGATTCTTCGACAGAGGCAAAACAAGCCTTAGTTTTAAATGTGTTAGCGGGGGATCAATCTAAAGAGGTTACGTTGCTTGGTGGGCAAGGATTTACAGATTTTGAAGCACCCTTCACTCTAGCAGATCTTGATTTTACGATGCGCTATGGTTCAAAGGAATATGAACTTCCTTTTGCAATTACCTTAAATGATTTTATCGCCGAGAAATATCCGGGTACAGAGGTGAATTATTCTTCGTTTATGAGTCGTATTTCGGTTGAAGATGAAAAGTCTTTCGATTACGATATTTACATGAACCACGTACTAGACCATAAAGGATATCGGTTTTTTCAATCAAGCTTTTTTCCAGATGAGACAGGGACTGTTTTATCTGTAAATCACGATTTCTGGGGTACATGGATTACCTATATCGGTTACTTTTTACTCTATATCGGTTTGATGGGGCTTCTTTTTTTCGGAAAAACACGCTTTAAGGTACTTGCCCAGTCGCTTGAAAAACTAGCGAAGAAAAAGGCTTCATTAACCTTGTTTTTAGCGCTGCTTTCACTGAGTAGTGCTTTTGCTCAATCCAATTTACCTACCCAAAAGGAGGTGGACTCTATTATTTTTTCGAATGTGGTCGATAAGAAGCATGCTGAACAATTTGCTTCTCTTGTGATTCAAGATGATCAGGGGAGAATGAAGCCAGCGCACACCTTTGCCTCTGAACTGCTTCGAAAGCTGAGCTTTAAAAACGAGTACAAAGGACTCGCTCCGGAGCAGGTGATGCTGTCAATGATGTTGTATCCAGGTCTTTGGTATAATACTGAGATATTGGCTTTAGATAAAAAAGCCCAAAACGACAGTATTCGTAAAATCATTGGAGTCGATAGTGATCAGCGTTTTGTTAAGGTTACTGACTTTTTTGATGAATCAGGTTCGAATAAACTCGGTCCTTATTTACAAGAAGCCTATGCAACAGCTACTCCAAACAAGTTTCAACAAGACTTCAAAGATGCGGCGCTGCGATTGGCACTTCTAAATCGTGCATTAAGTGGTGATATACTGCGCATATTTCCTGTTCCGACCGATGAAAATAATAAGTGGACATCGGCTTTAGAATATCGTTCAGGAGCCGTAACCGTTGCAGATACTCTTTATGGGAGTTTTGTTTCTAATTCAGTTCCGCTCTACTTACAGTATGTAGATCAAGGGGTGCAAACTGGTGATTACAGCCGGGCCGATCAGCTACTTACAAGCTTGAAGAGAAGCCAACAACAGCTGGGATATGAGGTGATGCCTTCTGATTCGAAAATAAAAGCTGAGATTATTTACAATCGAATCGATCTGTTTAACCGTCTCTACAAGTATGACGCGCTGATTGGTATTTTATTATTCTTTTTGGTCGTTGCTAATATTTACAAAGAACGCAAGGCATTAAAGTTCACGATTTCGGGTTTTAGGTATTTGATTTATTTACTCTTTGTGTTACATACGGCTGGGCTGATTCTTCGATGGTATATCTCTGGACATGCCCCTTGGAGTGACGCTTACGAAAGTATCTTGTATGTAGCTTGGGCAACCATCGGTATGGGAATCGCTCTTGGTAAAAAGAGTGATTTTACCTTGGCTTCTTCAACCTTTGTTGCTTCTATGCTTTTATGGATTGCTCATCAGAATTGGGTAGACCCTGCAGTCGCTAACTTGCAACCTGTTTTAGATAGTTACTGGTTGATGATTCACGTTGCGGTTATAGTGGGCTCTTATGGACCACTTACGGTCGGAATGATCCTTGGTGTAGTTTCTCTACTACTGATAACACTGAGCAATTCTAAGAATATTGATCGCATGAAGATCAGTGTGAAAGAGCTGACGATTATCAATGAATTAGCTTTAACGATCGGTTTAATTATGCTTACCATCGGAAACTTTTTAGGAGGTCAATGGGCCAATGAATCATGGGGTAGATATTGGGGTTGGGATCCTAAAGAGACCTGGGCCTTGATCTCAATTTTGGTTTACGCTTTCGTATTGCACATGCGTTTAGTACCCGGCTTAAAGGGACGTTGGGCGTTTAACTTTGCCAGTATTGTGGCCTTTGCAAGTATCATGATGACCTATTTCGGAGTGAATTTTTACCTTGTTGGTCTTCACTCATATGCTTCTGGAGACCAGGTCATTACACCAACCTTTGTATATTACACCTTACTCGGGGTAATCCTTCTGGGAGGAATTAGCCTGTATAAGTATAAGAAGGTATATAAGTAACCACTGAAGCGATGACTGAATTAGATCTTTTAGTATTTGGAGCGCATCCTGATGACGCTGAATTAGGTGCTGCAGGCACGATTGCTTCTGCTGTAGCTGAAGGTAAATTGGTAGGAATCGTAGATCTTACCCGTGGAGAATTAGGAACTAGGGGTTCTGCAGAGGACCGTGATAAGGAAGCCGCAAAAGCAGCGAAAATACTTGGAGTTAGTGTTAGAGAAAATCTAGGATTCGCAGATGGCTTTTTCGAGAACAATAAAGAACATCAGCTGGCCATTATTCAAAAAATCAGAAAGTATCGACCAAAGATTGTAATTGCCAATGCGATTCACGATCGACATATTGATCACGGAAGAGGAGCGAAGCTAGTCAGTGATGCTTGTTTTTTAAGTGGATTACAGAAAATATCCACCTTAAATGAGCAAGGAGAGAATCAGGAGGCCTTTCGTCCACAGCATGTCTATCACATGATTCAGTGGTATGATCTCGAACCTGATTTTGTAGTAGACATCAGTCATACTATAGATAAAAAGGTAGCGTCCATTCTCGCCTATTCTACGCAGTTTTATGATCCGAACAGTAAGGAACCTGAAACACCTATTAGCAGTAAAAACTTTTTAGATTCAGTGAAGTACCGCGCTCAGAATATGGGAAGGATTACGGGAGTAGCTTATGCAGAGGGTTTTACGGTTCAACGATATCCATTAATTAAAAGTTTGTTTGATATCCACTAATTTGTTGTGCTTTTCTCTTTGAATTGAATCGAGAAAAATACTACATTTGCCAACCTGAAATTACACGGTGGTTGTAGCTCAGTTGGTTAGAGCGCTGGATTGTGGTTCCAGAGGTCGCCGGTTCGAACCCGGTCTTCCACCCAAAAGAAAAAGGGCTCCATTTTGGAGCCCTTTTTTTATTCAACGATCATTAGAATCTTATTCCTCAACCTCAGCTTTATCTACCACTGGTTTCTGGTCTCTATTGGCTACTTCTAAAGCCGTATGAAATACCAACCTTGAGCGATTCTCTAACAGATCATAATTGATCTTATCAGGGGTGTCACTTTCACGGTGATAGTCGTCATGTGTTCCATTGAAATAGAAAATGATTGGAATATTGTTTTTGGCAAAATTGTAATGATCAGATCGATAGTAGAATCGATTTGGATCATTCTCATCGTTATAAGTATAATCAAGTTCAATTTGCAGATACTTTTGATTTACCGCTTCAGAGAGTTCATGAAGATCAGTACTCAGTTTGTCTGATCCAATGAGATAGATATAGTTGCGATCTCCCGAGCGTTCAGGATCGATTCGGCCAATCATATCAATATTTAGGTTAGTCACGGTATTTTCTAGCGGGTACAGAGGCTCAAAATCAGTATAGTATTCAGAGCCTAATAGTCCTTTTTCTTCACCTGTAACATGCAAAAATACTACGGTCCTCCTCGGACCTTTTCCTTGTTCTTTGGCCATTTTAAAAGCTTCAGCAATTTCTAGAAGAGCAACGGTTCCTGACCCATCATCATCAGCACCATTATTAATTTCTCCATCCGCATTGATTCCAATGTGGTCTAGGTGAGAAGAAATTACAACGTACTCATCAGGAAATTCAACGCCCTCAATGACTGCAGCTACATTTTCAGTATCCACCTCTTTGGTTCCTCCTTGTATAGAGGCAGTAAAACTTAGATCTAGGGCTTTACCTTCAACATCATCCTTACTTAGCCCAAATAGAGCCATAGATTCTGATTTTAATAAACCGCTGAAAAGCGTTTCTTCTCCAGTATCTAAGCGCATTTGTCCACTATTGTTTCGTCTCATGTAAGAGAAATAACGATTGTAACGTGCAAAATTCTCATCGTCGACAAAAAGAAGACCTGCGGCGCCATTTTCTTTAGCTGCATCCACTCTTTTAGGAAGTGCCTCAGATCGATTGCTCCATTTTGATATTTCCTCTGTTCCGGTAAGAACATTGGTTCCATCCTCATTTTTAGGTTCTCCTGCTACAGCAAGAACAATTTTCCCTTCAACATCGAGGTCTTCATAATCATTAACAGCTCCATCTACGATTCCATGGCCAACGAACACCATTGCATACTCACCTTCAAGTGGAGTAAAGCTTACTATTTGCTCTCCCAACTCTAAAGAAGTGTTTCCTACAGAGGCTGAACCTGTGGGAGCCGTGGTGTAGTTTACGGGTACTTTCTGAATAAAGTCGTTGGTGCCTGCTGCAGGGTCAATATTTAGACCCTTGTAATAATCGACGATATACTGAACCGCCTTTTTCTGGCCTTCGGTTCCGGTTTCACGTCCTTCGAATTCATCGGATGCATAAATGAATAAATGCTCTTTTAGTTCAGCTTCGGTAATTGAAGCAGCAAGTTCGACTGCATTGGCGTCACTTACCTCAACGGGTGCCTTGGTCTCATTTCTGGCACATCCGACCAGTAGGGATAAGATTAAGATAGAAAATAGACTTCTTTTCATGTTTGAATTATTTGTTACCAAGTTACACAAACTACCCAATATGCCATTTCATTCTTGTAATTTTGATGTATGCTTAGATTTAAAATCTTTGGTTTAGTAATTTTTTTCTTCAATTGCCTGAGCGCACAGATCAACCACCCTACGTTAAAGGATTTTAACCTAAAAGGAAAGGTATTTCAGTGTATTCAACAGTCAGAATACGGATCAGAGACCTACGAATTTGATAAGGAAGGTAGATTACTTCGATTAAGCACCCTACTTGATCAGAATAGGCGTGAAGAAATACGATTCATATACAAGAATGATACCTTAGATCAAAAATGGATCGAAGTGTATCAAGACTATTCCTTATTAAAGGACATGTCCTATGTATTTCATTTCGATTACAGAGAAAATAAGGTAATCGAATGGACGATACGATTAGATGAGGAAAGTGTTTCGAAAACTACTTACTCTTATGACGATAGGTCGAGATTGCTAAATCGATTACTGTCAGATGGAATAGAAGAGGAGCGTTACGATTATCAGTATATAGAAACCAGAGATTCTACAGTGACTCGTGTCTTTAAAAACAATGAATTGATAGAGCGTTCATGGATCAAGATAATGGCCTCAGATCTTAAAGAGCAGTCGATAACTGAAGAATGGAGCCAAGGAATACTTTTGCGTAAAAATTCCATTGAAAAAAATCAAGACGCTCAAATAATTAAAGAAGAGCTAATTGACTATGTTATTCAAAGTGATACGATTACCACCAACTTACAAAAACAGTTAGCCTACGCTTACGATGAAAATGGTAATATCAACAGTATTGTTACGAGTAATGGTCTTATCAACAAGCGACAAAATTACATTTATCAATACGACAATCATACCCCATCGAATTGGGTGAAAAAAATCGAAATACCAAGTAACAAATACATTAACCGAATAATTACATATTATACAGAACCATGATTTCCAAACAAGAAGTTTTAGATCGTTGTAATTCAAGAAAGAAGGGGACACTAATGGAAACCTTGGATATTACTTTCGTAGATGTAGATTTTGAGGATCAGTCAATAACTGCCAAAATGCCGGTGACACCATCGGTTCATCAGCCCGACGGTGTTTTGCACGGCGGGGCCACAGCTGCTCTAATAGAGACGGTTGGGAGTGTTGCTGTATTTGTTTTTAAACAGACTGATAACTTGTTAGTGAGGGGAATTGAAATCAGCGCAAATCATCTAAAATCTATAAGGGAGGGCGATGTGTTTGCAACTGCCAAACCTGTTCACCTCGGTAGAACTACACAGCATTGGGAAATTAAGGTAACTGATCAAGAAGGTGCTTTAATCTCTATAGGTAAATTACTGACGATAACCCTAGAAAAGAAGTAGTGTTTAAGGAAACCCCTTTGTTACTTTCTAGAATCGAAGAACTCCTAAAAGCGGGTCTTGATTTCGTTTTTTACCGATCGCCCAAAAGTGATCAGGTTGTGCTTTTACAATTGAGTACTATTCAGGATGCAGCGCACCATTCTTTTGATGATTTATGGGTGGCGTGTCCTTTTTCTACAGAACATACGCCCCATTACTATCGAGTGCTCTCGGAGGAGTCTTTTACGTTAGATTCAAATTTTAGAGATGATCAGTTTAAAACACTAGAGGTTCCTAATTCTACTCTAAATGATTATCGTTTAAAAGTCGTTCATGCTATCGAAGAAATAGGAAAGGGTTTAATGAATAAGGTAGTGCTTCATACTCAGATAGAAGTAGCATACTCCAAGGAGATACACTGTTTAATTCACAAGGTTTTAGCAGCAGATACTGAAGGTTTTCGATATTCATTTTTCAGTGCAGAACTTGGCCTTTGGATGGGTATTACTCCAGAAGTATTGGTTCACTCTACCAATAGAAATTTTAAAACGATGGCTCTTGCTGGTACTCGAAAATTGAAAGATTTGGATGCTAATCCTTTCAGAGAAAAGGAAAGAGCAGAACAAGCTTGGGTAACTAAGGAGATTGTTGAATTATTGAATAAATCTGCTGATTCCATGGATGTTGGAGAACTGGAGACCGTAAAGGCAGGTAAATTGGCTCATTTACGAACGATTATAAAAGGGGAGATAAAACCCCACTTAACTACTGCCGATATTGCAAGTGTTCTTCATCCTACAGCTGCTGTCTGTGGTTATCCGAAAAGTTTGGCCTACCGATATATTGAAGAAAACGAAATTCTTAACCGATCCCTTTATTCTGGTTATTTAGGAAGAGTTCAAAAAGAGTCCTCTTCCCTTTATGTGAACTTAAGATGTATGTCTTATAAAGAAGGGATGATTAAGGTATATGTCGGAGCAGGAATCACAGCTGATTCTGATCCAGAACTAGAAACTGAAGAGATTCGAATTAAAACTTCAACCTTAGCTTCTATTTTAATGGCTTAGATTACTTTCTGCCTTCTTACCTTTGTGGAACAATGTATAGTTCGGTTCCATCGGCGTTTTTAATCGTAGAGCTTTTGCGACTTCACGGCGTAAAAGAGGTAGTGATTTCTCCAGGCTCACGAAATGCTCCTTTAACTATTGGCTTTACTGAAAACAAAGCATTTAATTGTCATTCGATCGTTGACGAACGCTCGGCGGCATTTTATGGTTTAGGACTTGCGATGGCAAAAAATGAACCTGTAGTTCTCGTATGTACCTCAGGGTCGGCTTTGCTTAATTATTTTCCGGCCATAGCTGAAGCCTACTATAGTGATGTTCCGTTACTTATTTTATCAGCTGATAGGCCAGAATACTTGTTAGAAATTGGGGATGGTCAAACGATTCTCCAAGAGGGTGTTTATGGGAGATTGATTGCTTATTCAACGAGCTTATTATTAGATGATTCATCCAACCAAGATTCTATTAATTCAATTAATAAATCACGTATTGAAGAGTCACTTGTTCAACTTAAATCCACACAGCGTCCGGTTCATATCAATATCCCTTTTGATGAACCACTTTACAATAAGACCGAAGAACCGCTATTCTCTGTTGAGGCAGAACGACTTAAAATTGAAAATCCGGTTGAAGATCCCTTATCGGTAGAATTTGTACCAACCAATCGTCCACTAAAGATCATGTGTTTGGTAGGTACTTTGAGGCCTTCAGCAGAGGAAATTAAATGGCTTAAAGATTTACAAACTCATTACTCTATATTATTTCTCCACGAGAGCTTGTCTCAATTGAATTTGTCAGAGACGGTAGATAGTATAGATACCTTAATTGCTCCTTTGGAGAAATTGGAGAATTCATCCGACTATTTCAATCGATTATTACCCGATTTACTCATCACTGCGGGTGGTATGATTGTTTCGAAGAAGATTAAAGCGCTTCTTAGGGCCCATAAAGATTTACTTCATGTACATCTTAAAGGAGCTCCTGCAAGAGACACCTATTTTGCGCTAAAAGGTTGTTTAAAAATAGATTCACTTAAGAACCTTTTAGATACCCTAGAAATTGACGATTCCTACCAGAAGTATTGGATGAATCATTTTAAAGGACTTGAAAAACGTAGAAGCGAGTATATAGAGAATGCTCCTTATTCTGATTTTAAAGCTTATGCCAAGATTTTTAAGGGTATTCCCGAGAGCTATGTGATACATATGGCGAATTCTTCAGCAATTCGATATGCACAATTATTTCCAACTGTGAATGATCAGTTTTGTAATCGAGGTACGAGTGGGATAGAAGGCAGTGTTTCAACAGCTGTAGGGTATACTAAGGGTACCGAACAACCCGTAGTTTTAGTAACTGGAGATCTTAGTTTTTTATACGATTCTAATGCTTTATGGACTCGAGATCTACCTTCTAACTTTAGAATTATCATTGTGAATAACAGCGGAGGAGGTATTTTTAGAATCCTGCCCGGAAAAGAAAATAGTTTTCATTTTTCAGAATACTTCGAAACGCGCCATCAGTTTACCGCAGAACATTTGGCTGAACACTTTGATTTCGATTACACTTCTGTCAAAGCGTTAAACGATTTAGAAAATGCCTTAGATTCATTTTTTGATTGTTCATCAAAACCCAAGCTTCTGGAGGTGATTACTCATCCTAAAAATAACGAGGCTATCTTACTAAATTACTTTAAAGCACTTCAATGATTGGTTTAGGATTATATAATGAACTGCAAGCCTCACATAAAACCCCTCAAGGCTGGTATTTTACTGATGAGGAAGGAACTGAGGTATTACTACCCAATGCTGAAATTACCCCAGACCTTGAACAAGGCGTGACAAAGTCTCTCTTTTGTTACCTAGATCATGAAGAAAGACCTGTACTTTCACTTAAAAAGCCAATGGTGATTCGCGATCATTTTGGTTACTTGAAAATCGCAGATCGTTCAAAGAATGGATATTTTTTGGATTGGGGATTACAAAAGCAACTCTTTTTACCTTATCGAGAATCTTCTGATGATCTTGAGGTAGGTTCTTCTGTTTTTATCTATTGTTATTTAGACGAATTGTCAGGTCGATTAGTAGCTTCAAAGCGATGGAAGCGATTCATAGAACCTATTGCCGAATCTATTTCCCCTGGCACCTCCTTTCAAGCGATTGTTGCTAGTCGCTCTGATTTAGGGTTTGAATGTATTTTAGAGGGTAAATGGTTGGGTCTAGTCTATCACGACCGAGATTCAGCTCATCTTAGAAGAGGGGACGAGTTAACCGTCTATGTAATTCGCCAGCGTGAAGACCTTAAGGTCGATTTAAGTTTAAATCCGGTCGGATTAAAAGCCCTAGAGGAGGGTGCAACGAGTTTATTGAAATTATTAGAGGCTGAACCTAAAGGCTTTCTACCTATTAACGATAAATCTTCACCAGATGAAATTTATGAACGTACTCAAATGAGTAAAAAGCTTTTTAAAAAGGCAGTCGGAGGGCTTTTAAAATCCAATAAAATCTCGATAGAATCGAGAGGTATTCGACTTCTCCAATAATTTCTAATTAAGGGAGTTTAAGTATATTTACGAATCAAAAATAGTTTCTGTGTCTAAACAACTTCATTCGCTAAAACGTCAAAACAGTCTGCTCTCGTATAGCTTAATGGTATTATCCTTATTGGTAATCGCCATGGTTTTTTTCGGAAGTTTATCAGAGTGGTTGGTTAAGATTCCGGAGGTTGACACCACTGAAATCACCCGTCTTGAGGAAAAAATCAGTTGGTTAGAAGAAGAAAACACGGAGCTTAAGAAAATTCAAGACTTTTATTTGGCCCGTAACTTGGTTACTTCAGATACCATTTACAGTGTTCAAACGGGGATGTTACCTATGGAGGCTACGGGTTTAATTTCTCCAGGCTTAGCCAATGGAATCTTTGTAGAAGCCCATCCTTATATGAAATATTCTATTGGACTGTATGAAACTTTAGAAGAAGCCAATGCATTAAGAAGAGGATTGGTTAAACTTGGTTTTTCAGACGCTTTTGTCGCTTCTTACAAGGGTACTACACGTCTAAAGATTCACCGCGCTGAATAATGAAGCAAACCTTTATTGCTTGGTTAATCGCAGCCCGACTTCGAACGCTTCCACTTTCACTTTCAGGGATATTTTTTGGGGCCACAGTAGCCCTCGCTATTGAAAAATTTGATCCTTCAGTTTTTCATTGGGCCTTGATCGTAACCATTTTGTTACAAGTCTTATCCAATTTTGCTAATGACTTAGGGGATGGTTTAAAAGGAACAGATAATGAGAATCGAATAGGGCCAAAAAGGGCACTACAAGCAGGTTTATTGTCTGCTCGGGAGTTGAAAACTGGGATTGTAGTACTTGTTATCCTGACTGGATTAGCGATCTATCAGTTGCTTCAAGGCGCAAATTTAAATAGGACTTCTTATGCTGTTCTTGCGGTTCTAGGTGCATTATCTATCGTTGCCGCGCTCACCTACACCTTAGGCAAAAAACCTTATGGTTATTACGGTTTGGGTGATTTTATGGTTTTCTTCTTTTTTGGAGGTGTTGCCGTGTTAGGTACTATCGTTTTGTTCACTCCAAATATTCCTTTTAATGCGATCGGATACACCTTAACAGCGGGCTCATTGAGTACTGCGGTTTTGAATTTGAATAATATGCGTGACCATCAATCAGACAAAGCGTCTGGGAAGAACACTCTAGTGGTTCGAATGGGAGTGGAACGTGCTAAAATTTATCATTTCTTACTTTTAATCACCGCCTATATTGGATTTACCTTTTCAACGATTGCTGTACTTAGCCCAAGTAGCATCTTTTTAGTGCTTGCTTTTATTTTTCTTATACCTCATATTCAAAAGGTTCGCAAAGTTGAAGACTATAGAAATCTCGATGGTGAACTGAAGAAAATAGCTTTATTCTGTTTTGTGCTTTCGGTTGTTAGTTTCACAATTGCTTATCTCAAATGAAGCGTTTTGATATTCATAAGCACGTTTTGAATTTTAAAATACCTGGTGGTACCTCAAGAGGTGTTTTAACGAGTAAAGATACCTACATTGTACGTCTTTTTGAGGTAGATCGTTTAGTTGCAATTGCTGAGTTTAACCGTTTTGAAGGACTCAGTATTGATCCCCTACCTTCGTACGTAGATCAGTTAAAAAAATCTGTTGAGCGATGGTTAGGGCTGCTAGACTCTGTATCCGGTCTAAACGATCCCAGAATCGTTGACTTACTTCAAGACAATTCAGATTATCCATCCATACAATTTGGTCTAGAGCAACTTACCTTAAGTTATCTATCGAACACTTCTCCGTTCCATCTATTTGATTCCCCATTTTCGAGAGGAGAATCAAGTATTTCAATAAACGGTCTAATCTGGATGGGTGATGCCAATTTCATGAAGTCCCAAATTGAACCTCTATTAGCAAAAGGGTTCAAATGCCTTAAAATGAAAATTGGAGCAATCAACTTCGACGAGGAATATCGAATTTTAAAATCTATAAGAGATCGTTTTAGTAATCAGGAGCTTACCTTAAGGGTAGATGCTAACGGTGCATTTGATCCTGAATCGGTTGTATCCGTATTAGATGAGTTGGCAGTTATAGGAGTGCATTCTATAGAACAACCTATCAAGGCTGGACAATGGCAAGAAATGGCGAGAGTCGTTGAAGAAAGCCCAATACCTATTGCTTTAGACGAAGAATTGATAGGTTTAAAAACGGTAGAATCAAGAACCCATTGCATTCATACGATTCAGCCCGATTATCTCATCTTCAAGCCTGCTCTAATCGGCGGCTATGGTGCAATCGATCAGTACAGAAGCATTCACAATCAATTTTGGATTACGAGCGCTTTAGAAAGTAATATTGGACTAAATGCAATTGCTCAATATACTGCGACCTTAAATCCCACTCTAGAACAGGGTTTAGGTACAGGAAGCTTATACACGAACAATTTTGATTCGCCACTACTCGTTACTAATGGGGCCCTGTCTTATCAAAATGAATTACCTTGGAAGATCCAATTTTAAAAACGAACACATGTTTATACAGCGTTTAGAACAGACCAAAGCATCCTTTTGGAAATTTCTTTTGATCCCTGTTCTGTTTTTTGCACTTATGGTTTACAATTTTTGGGTAACCATAAACAGCCCGGTAGATACAGCAACGGCGATGAAACAGATGATTGAAATGTTGGGTTCGACAACCACGCTGTTTGTCATTTTACTACCTCTGGTTTTGGGATTCTGGTTAGTATTAGTCTATGGCATTTTCGTTTTAAAGCTACCCGTTGTAAAACAATTTACGGGAAGACACAAAATCGACTGGGGTAGAGTAGGTTTCTCTTTTTTTATCTGGTCGATGGTTGTTTGTGTGTCTGTACTTGTTGAGTATCTGTTGGCCCCAGATCATTTTGTCGTGCAATTTGATTTCTCAACCTTTTGGCCTTTTTTAATTGTTGCATTACTAATGATTCCTTTTCAGACTTCATTTGAAGAGTTGATGTTTAGAGGTCATTTAACTCAAAGTATCGGTTTCTTTTCGAAAAGAAGATTGTGGGCACTGGTTATCCCTTCCGTATTGTTTGGCCTTATGCACATAGCGAACCCAGAGGTCGAAAAACTCGGATATGGAATTCTAGCTTATTATATTGGATCAGGTTTCTTTTTCGGAGTTATGACCCTAGCTGATGAAGGAATTGAATTAGCTCTAGGTGCTCATGCTGCGAATAATTTAATTGGAGCGTTATTGGTTTCTGCAGACTGGACAGCTTTCAATGTTCCCTCGGTACTTAAAGACGTAAGCGAACCTAGTTTTGGAGTTGATGCCTTATTACCATTGCTAGTTGTTTATCCACTCGTACTCTATGTGTTCTCCAAAAAGTATCAATGGAAGAACACGAAACAAAAATTATTTGGTTTAACAGATAACGATGCATTTTAAGCCTTGGAAACTCAATGGTCATCTGATTCAATCTTCTAAGTCTCTAGCTCAATTAGAAGAGGAAGTATTTTTGAATGCTCCTGAGGGTTTAAAATTTGTTATTAATCAGCTATACAAGCTTTCTGAGGGTACCATTGATTCTTTAGGTATTCGCACCTCAGGATCTACAGGTGCGCCCAAAGAAATTGAATTTACCATAGAGGAATTAGTGGCATCCGCAGACTTGAGTATTAAAAGGCTCGGATTGACTGCGTATTCGAACCTTTTATTATGTCTTCCTTTAAGAGGGGTTGGTGGGCTGATGATGCTTGTTCGTGCGATGCGTGCAGGAGCAGAGTTAATTACCGTTACGCCTTCATCGGTGATACAACCTTCTATGTTTCATCATCAAAAAATACATTGGGCTTCGATGACACCGCATCAATTAGTGAATAGTCAAGAAAGTTTCGAATGTATTGAGAATGTATTGATAGGCGGAGCTGCTTTGTCTGATGTCACACTAAGTAGTTTATTAAAGAAACCGAAACGAATTGTAGAGTCCTACGGAATGACTGAGACTTTATCTCATATTGCCTTAAGAGAGCGATTCCCTAATAACTATCCATTTTTTAAACCCTTGGATAGCATTAAAATTTCAAAAGCGGATAACGGGGCGCTAGTTATTGAAACACCACATCTACGTACTAAAACACATCATACTAACGATGAAGTTCAACTTTTTGATGAATCTCAATTTATTCTAATTGGACGATTAGATGAGGTCATCAATACAGGGGGAGTAAAGATTCATCCGAGGGTGGTAGAAGAAATTTTGCGTTCGAACCGGCTAGAAAAGGAGTTTTTTGTTTGTGGAACCCCGCATCCCGAATTGGGTCGTCAAGTTACCCTTGTAATTAATACTGGGAAAGATTTTGAATTATCCGCTGTAACAGAATTCATCGAAACGTTAGATTGGCCGAACCATCACAAGCCTCGTAAGGTAATTTCAAGAAACTTTGTTTATACAGCAACTGGTAAAATTGACAAGAAGGCTACACTCTAAACTTGGAGTACTCCCATATTGAAAGTCTGCTTTTCGTCATTATGATTCGCCATGTCAATCCCTAGTGAAATTAACTTCCTAGTTTCGACAGGATCGATGATCGCATCAACCCACAACTTAGAGGCAGCATAGTATGGCGAAGTACTTTCCTTATATTTTGATTCAATGTTTTCTAGGAGCGCCTGTTTTTCTTCATCTGAAAGGGCGCTTCCCTGTTTTTGAAGTTTAGCTTCTTCAATTTGCAACAGTACTTTAGAAGCCGAACCTCCACTCATCACGGCGATCTCTGCAGAGGGCCACGCCACAATTAATCGCGGATCATAGGCTTTTCCACACATAGCGTAGTTTCCGGCGCCATAAGAATTACCCATAACTATGCTAAATTTTGGAACCACAGAATTGCTAACTGCGTTTACCATCTTAGCTCCGTCCTTGATAATTCCTCCATGTTCACTCTTGCTACCTACCATGAAGCCTGTGACATCATGCAGAAATACCAGTGGAATCCCTTTTTGGTTGCAGTTGGCGATAAAGCGGGTTGCTTTATCAGCTGAGTCTGAATAAATCACCCCACCAATTTGCATCTCACCCTTTGCATTTTTTTCGATCTTACGCTGGTTAGCCACGATTCCTACCGCCCAACCATCAATGCGCGCATAACCAGTGATTAAGCTTTTCCCATAAGATTCTTTGTAGGCGAGGAATGAATTAGCATCAACGATGGCGTCGATGATGGTATGTGTATCGTAGGCTTCACTTCGCTTTGAAGGTAGTCGATGGTAAATCTCTTCAGGGGCTATGAGCGGAGACTCACTTTTGATTCGGTCAAACCCCGCCTTTTTTGGTAGTTTTAATGAACCTACTAATTGCTTTAGAATATTTAAAGCCTCCTTGTCATCCTTTGCTTTATAATCGGCAACTCCGGATATCGCATTATGGGTATGTGCACCACCTAGGGTCTCTGCATCAATAGTTTCTCCTATAGCCGCTTTTACTAGATATGGGCCAGCAAGAAAGATTGATCCTGCACCTTCAACCATGATTGTTTCATCGCTCATGATAGGTAGATAGGCGCCTCCTGCCACGCAAGATCCTAAAACGGCCGAGAGCTGAGGAACTCCCATAGCACTTAATTTAGCGTTGTTTCTGAAAATTCTTCCAAAGTGCTCCTTGTCGGCGAAAACCTCATCTTGAAGGGGCAAATAAATCCCAGCACTATCTACTAAATAAAGAATAGGAATTTTATTCTCAATAGCTATTTCTTGAGCTCTAAGATTTTTCTTCGCAGTCAATGGAAACCATGCTCCTGCCTTAACCGTAGAATCGTTTGCAACTATAATGCATAGTCTACTATTTACATATCCCAAAATGGTGATCACACCAGCAGAAGGACAACCGCCGTGATCTTGGTATTGGTTATGAGCGGTCAACGCACCAATTTCTTGGTAAGGGGTATTCTCATCAAGTAAATAAGAGATGCGTTCTCGAGCGGTCAATTTCCCTTCTGATCTTTTCTTTTCGAGACGATTTTTACCACCACCGAGATAAATCTCTCCTAAGATGGATTGAAGTTCTTTAACTGCATTGCGATGATGAATTTCGTTCTCAAGTTGCTTTTTGGTCTTTTTCATAGCCTGCTTATACCGATTTGTACGATGAGCAATAATCCTGTGAAGGTACAATTTATTGAGCCATTTTTACGAACTTTGAACGCTGCAACAAATACAAAACCATGAATAAAAATACAGTTTTAGCCTACGCTACATTTTTGATGATCCTTATGGGATTGGTGCTTTTAGCCTTGGCTGCGTTTAAGTACGATGAGGTTGCCGGATGGGGTTTTGCCACCGTAGGAATCGGTTTTTTTGCCATTGCCTGGGTATTTAATGCCCTAAAAGGAAGAGTTTAGATTTTAATTTATAAACCATCATATGTCAGACGATAAGAAGGTAATTTTTTCTATGTCAGGAGTGACTAAGACCTTTTCAGGTGCTCAAACTCCAGTTCTTAATAATATTTATCTCAGCTTTTTCTATGGAGCCAAGATTGGTATTCTCGGTTTAAATGGCTCGGGTAAATCAACACTGCTTAAGATTATTGCAGGGTTAGACACCAACTATCGAGGGGATGTGGTTTTTTCACCGGGCTACACCGTGGGCTATTTAGAACAAGAACCCACTTTAGACGAAACTAAAACAGTGATTGATATTGTGCGTGAAGGAGCTGCTGAAACGGTAGCCATACTTGATCGATACAACGAAATCAATGACTTATTCGGACTTCCAGAAGTTTATGAAGATGCAGATAAAATGCAGAAACTGATGGATGAGCAAGCTCGTTTGCAAGACCAAATTGACGCTAGCAATGCTTGGGAATTAGACACTCGTTTAGAAATTGCAATGGATGCGTTACGCACGCCTGAGCCTGATACCCCTATATCGGTTCTTTCTGGTGGAGAACGTCGTAGAGTAGCATTATGTCGACTTTTATTGCAACAACCAGATGTTCTATTACTCGATGAGCCTACCAACCACTTAGATGCTGAATCGGTATTATGGTTAGAGCAACACCTTTCACAATACTCTGGAACCGTCATTGCAGTAACGCACGATCGTTATTTTCTAGATAATGTAGCCGGATGGATTCTAGAGTTGGATCGAGGTGAAGGTATTCCATGGAAAGGAAACTACTCTTCTTGGTTGGACCAAAAAACAAAACGATTAGAACAAGAGAGTAAGCAAGCCAGTAAGCGTCAAAAAACTCTTGAACGTGAATTAGAATGGGTGAGACAAGGAGCAAAGGGTAGGCAAACCAAACAAAAAGCACGTCTGAACAATTATGATAAACTCTTAAGTCAAGATCAAAAGCAACTCGAAGAGAAACTTGAGATTTATATTTCAAATGGTCCGCGATTAGGAACCAATGTTATTGAAGCAAAAGCGATCAAAAAAGGTTTTGGAGACCGGTTGCTTTATGAAGACCTAAGTTTCAAATTACCACAAGCAGGAATTGTAGGAGTCATCGGGCCCAATGGTGCCGGGAAAACAACTCTTTTTAAAATGATTATGGGAGAATTAACTCCTGATGATGGTTCCTTTGAGGTTGGAGAAACGGCTAAAGTGGCCTATGTGGACCAAAGTCACAGCAATATTGATCCGGAGAAAACCATTTGGGAGAATTTTTCTGATGGTCAAGAACTCATCCTTATGTCTGGAAGAGAGGTGAATTCAAGAGCCTATCTGAGTCGATTCAATTTCTCAGGTAGTGAACAAAACAAGAAAGTTAAGCTACTTTCTGGAGGGGAACGAAACCGATTACATTTGGCAATGACTCTTAAAGAAGAGGGGAATGTTTTGTTACTCGATGAGCCTACTAATGATTTGGATGTCAATACATTAAGGGCTTTAGAAGAAGGTTTAGAAAATTTTGCTGGATGTGCGGTAGTAATCTCTCACGACCGTTGGTTTTTAGATAGAATCTGTACGCATATCCTTGCTTTTGAAGGGAATTCGTCGGTATATTTCTTCGAAGGTTCATTTTCTGATTACGAAGAGAATCGAAAAAAGAGACTAGGTAAGGAAGTGACCCCAACAAGAATCAAGTACAAAAAATTAATTCGTTAATTACTAAAACTTGCCCATTTGGCAAGAATCCTGCTATATTTGCAGCATAGTTAAAGACTTTAAATCAATATCATTATGGAAAAATCAGGATCTAAGGCGTTACCCGCAATATTAGGTATCCTATTTGTAGCCGCTGCAGCATTTGCAATTAGCCTTTACATCAGCGGAAAGAAAACAGAAGAAGCTTTAAACGCAGAGAAAGCTGAAGTTATTCAGGAGCTTGAAGGA
This sequence comes from Flavobacteriaceae bacterium, assembly GCA_018623195.1. GTDB lineage: Bacteria > Bacteroidota > Bacteroidia > Flavobacteriales > Flavobacteriaceae > UBA3478. The sequence goes on from JAAZVY010000001.1 coordinate 19,778, forward strand.
CTTAAGTCAGATTATGACAAGTCTATCCTAGAAACTAACGCACTCAGCGAAGAGTTATTAGCTGCTCGTGGAGAGATCGCTAACTACATCGATTCTGTTAAGACATTGAAAGCTGACGTTGCGACATTATCTAAATTTCGTCGTCAAGTTTATCAGTTAAGAAAAGAGCGCGCTACGTTAATGGCTCGTTTAGATTCTTTAACAGCAAGCAATATTGCACTTCAATCTCTTAATGAAGCTACTCAGAAAGAACTTGAGCGTGTTGCAGCATTAAACGATTCTATCGTTCAACAAAATATCATTCTTGAGCAAGAAAACCGTATCGCTGCTCAACTCCGTTTAGAAACTTTAAACGTTCAGGCGGTTAAGGTTAAGAACAATGGAAACTTCAGAGACGTTAAGCGTGCACGTCGTACAGACAACTTTAAGGTATGTTTTACAGTTAGAGACAATGCTATCGCTCAAGCAGGAGATAAGAACTTCTTTATTGAAGTTTTAGGACCTGACGGGAACTTAGTTGGCGCTTCAGAATCAGTTTCTGTTAACAGTCGCACATTATCAGTTAGCAAAGTAACTGCATTCTACTATGAGAATGACACTTTAGATGTTTGTGATTATGTGGGATCTGCTACTGGCGAGTTTGCTAAAGGAAACTACATGGTTAATGTTTATGACAACGATCTAGAACTAATCGGAACTTCAAAATTCTTCTTAAAGTAATTTTAAGTTTTACCAACCATAAAAAAGGCTCCCATATAGGGAGCCTTTTTTTATTACATCTATTTTCAGAATTTAGTGACCAATCATTTCTTCTGGGCGAACAAAACGATCGTAGTCTTCTTCACTTACGTAACCTAACCGAACAGCTTCTTCCTTAAGAGTAGTTCCTCTCTCGTGAGCTGCATTAGCGATTTCTGCTGCTTTGTAGTAACCGATCTTTGTATTTAATGCAGTAACTAGCATTAGTGAGTTGTCAAGTAGTGTTTTAATTCTTGTATGGTTGGGCTCAATTCCTACCACACAGTTCACCTCAAAACTGTGAGCAGCATCAGCAAGTAGTGTTGCTGATTGAAGTACATTTGCGGCCATCATTGGTTTAAATACATTCAACTCGTAATGTCCTTGTGTGCCACCTATGGTAACGGCTACATCATTACCCATAACCTGTGCACAAACCATTGTAATGGCTTCTGCTTGAGTAGGATTGACTTTTCCGGGCATGATTGAACTTCCCGGTTCATTTGCCGGTAATATTAACTCTCCAATTCCAGATCTTGGTCCAGAAGCCATTAACCGTATATCGTTAGCGATCTTATTCAAAGAAACTGCTAATTGTTTTAATGCTCCGTGAGATTCAACAAGTGCATCATGAGCAGCTAAAGCTTCGAATTTGTTATCGGCCGTTATAAAAGGTAATCCTGTAAACTCAGCAATATATTTTGCTACCAAAACATCATAGCCCTTTGGGGTATTTAACCCGGTTCCAACAGCAGTTCCTCCTAATGCTAGCTGCGATAGATGATCAAGCGATCGCGTTAATGCTTTCAATCCAAAATCGAGTTGGGCTACATAGCCTGAAAATTCTTGTCCAAGGGTTAGGGGGGTGGCGTCCATTAGGTGAGTGCGTCCGATCTTAACCACATCGTTGAATGCTTTACTCTTTTGATTCAAGGCTTCTTTTAACGAATCGATTTTCGGAATAGACTCTGAAACAATTTTTTGATAGATCGCAATATGCATCCCGGTAGGGAAGGTGTCGTTAGACGATTGAGACTTATTCACATCGTCATTGGGGCTTAAGGTACGTGTACCCTCGCCGAGCACATTCCCTTCTATAACATGAGCTCTATTGGCAATTACCTCATTAACGTTCATGTTACTTTGGGTTCCCGAACCTGTCTGCCAAATAACTAGGGGAAATTGGTCGTCCAATTTTCCTTCTAAGATTTCATCGCAAACTTTAGCAATAAGATCTCTTTTTGTGGTATCAAGAACTCCTAATTCACAATTCGCATAGGCCGCAGCTTTCTTTAAATAGGCAAATCCATAAATAATCTCCTTAGGCATCGAGCCTTGCGGACCAATTTTGAAGTTATTGATAGATCTTTGGGTTTGAGCACCCCAATATACATTCTTGGGAACATGCACTTCACCCATGGTATCTTTTTCAATTCTATATTCCATGATGTGTCGTTTTGAAAACCAAAGTTAACCACTTCTGCTATTTTTACCTTGATTTATAGTCTTTTGCTTGCAGCCAAATCTTAAAACATCTTATATTCGCGTTATAAATAAGAACTACCATGATTGAATTTGATCAATACTTAGGATTTATTGCTTTTTTGAGCATTCTAACCATCGGATTTTGGTTAATGATTTTTCTTTTAACCTTTGTGATTCCTTATTGGTTGACAGGTAGTTTTATTGAATTTTTGAAAGAGAAAAGAAAAGAGAAAGAAACTCAGTCTTAATTGACTTTCATAGTATAAAAAAAGGCCCGGTATTCCGGGCCTTTTTTATTAAATGCATTTTTGATTTACGGTGTTCCGAATTCAAAATCTTCGCCTCCGCCGCCGTCTCCCATATCTGGTCTTCGGCGATTATTTCTTTGACCTTCTTGTTCATTGAAACGATATCTAAAGGTCAGAGTAGCTTGGCGCTGTCTCCATTGATTTTCACTTTGTGTGAAGACGTTAAATGTTCTCGTTTCAGAGATTCGTTTTCTTTGATTGAACAAATCACTTACATTGAAAGAAATAGAACCTTTGTCATTAAGAATCTCTTTGCTCATGGCAAGGTTAACAGAAAGAACTCCTTTATTCGTTCCTTGTGGGTTAACAGATGCTCCTCGGTAGAATGCATTAGTTTGAAAATTGATTTTTCCAGGTAATGGGAATTGTCCACTGATTCGACTAAACCAAGTAAAGTTCTCCGTATCAAAATTTTGTATGATCTCTTCGCCTAAACTATTCGTATAAGAGAAGTCTCCTTGTAATTGCTGTTGAAATAGATTGATGTTCCAAGAGAATCTCATTCCGCGTTTTGGAGAGTATGAAGTGGTTAATTCTCCTCCATATCGATATTCAGTTGCCAGGTTGATAGGGCTTCTGAGCTGTACGGGAACACTAACAATTTCACCATCACCCGTATCAATCTCTACGAAATCTCCCGTCTCTTGAACAACAAATTGAAACACTCCCGTACTCTTGTTATAGTATGCAGAGGTATTTAGTGTTAATTTTCCGAAACGCTTTAGATATCCTAAATCAAAAGCGTTCGAGTATGTTGGGTCAAGATCAGGGTTACCAACGAATAGGTTGGTATTACTATTTCGTCTAACAAAAGGGTTAATAAACCAAGATCGAGGTCTTCTAAGACGTCTACTATAGCTTAGGGTTAATTGCTCGGTTTCAGAAAACTCATATCCTATAAAAAGAGAGGGGAACCAGTTGGTGTACTCTTTTTTGTTATTGTCTTGTCCAAAATCACCAGATGAATTCACGGTAATTGCCGAATTTTCAACACGTAAGCCACCTAATAAGGAGACCTTACCAAACTTATTCCCTAATTGAACGTAACCCGCATTTACATATTCTTTATAAACTAATTGATTACTAGTGTTTGGGTCTCTAAGAAGAGGGCCGTTTGCTTCTTCTTGAAGTTGTAGTTCAAAGTCGGTGTAGAAGTCGTTGAATGTACCTCTATATCCAAATTCAAATTGTCCGCTATTATTTTCACCAATGGGGTTGACATAATCGAATTGAAACAAACGATTAATCTGTTCCTCGCTGGTATAGGTCGCCTCAGAAGGAATAAAGATGGTTTCGTCACTGAGAACGCTTTCGTTAATTCCTGAATTAGAAATTTCCTCCCCTGTTGAATATTGAAAATCAGCGGTTAACTTCTGGCCGTCCTTCTTGAAGTCTTTTACAAAATTGGCTGAATATTGATAGGTAACATCGGTTTCATTTCCTGAGTTTGTTCTCAATCTCGAAATAGTAGGAATACGATTCTCGTCGTAGTTAAAGAAGTCTACTGTGCTCAGGTTCTGTCCGTCACTGTTTCGGTATAAAAACGTTTGTGTGAAAGAGGTTTTTTTATCCAAAAGAAGTTCTAACCCAATATTTGTATTGAACCCTTCACGAATACGTTCATTTCTTCCAAATTCATCTTGATAACTAGCAATGCTACCGTCAGGGTTGAAATTGGTTTGCAGGTTAGAAGAATTTCCTGGGTTATTGTTACTTCTATACGAAGTGTTTGAGAATAAATTGAAAGATTTTCTACGGAGGTTTAAATTTAGATTACTGCCTGTATTTTCTGGAGTCCCTACATTGACCGTTACCGATCCGTTTAAACCTTTGGTTTTTTCTTGTCTTAAAACAATGTTCAAGATTCCTGCAGTTCCTTCTGCATCATATCTAGCGGATGGGTTAGTGATGACCTCTACCTTTTCTATGGCTTCTGCTGGTAGTTGACGAAGTGCGTCATTACTGAGGCCTGAAAGGGCCGAAGGCTTGCCGTTGATTAAAATACGTACACTTTCATTGCCTCTAAGTGATATATTTCCCTCTACATCAACACTCACCGAAGGTACATTGTCTAGTACATCCGTAACCGAACCTCCCTTTACGGTGAGGTCTTGGCCCACGTTGTATACCTTCTTATCAAGTCTTAATTCAACGGTGGTTCTCTCTGCAACGACTTCCACTTCTTCAAGCTGTGCAACATCAGCCTCAAGAGCGATTTGACCTAAATCGGTAGAAGCTGTAAGTCTAACATTCTCTTGGGAATAGGTCTTAAATGACAAGAATTCTACACGAATGTGATACATTCCCGGAAGCGCTTCTACTGAAAATTTTCCTGACTCATCGGTGATACCTCCGGTAACTCGATCAGGCATTCGTACACTTTGTAAAACTAGAGTGGCATATTCTAAAGGTTGCCCACTGTCTTTATCGATTACACTACCGGTAATGGTGATTGGTGTCATCGATGGCATTGGACGATTAGGCATTTGAGCCTGAACACATAGCATTCCTAGGATACTAACAAGTGCAACGAAATAGTGTTTCATTCAGAATAGAATTAGTTCTTCTTTTTTTTCTTTTTTTTCTTCTTCCCTGAATTGTCTTTTAGCTTCTTAAAATTTCTCTCCTTGAGTTCAAGGAGTTTCTCATAGGTAGCCAGAGACAATTCTAATTTTAATCGTTCGTTCTCTAAATCATTTAGTTTTCGGAACGATTCTGTTAGTGTCTTCGGATCTACCTTTAAAATCTGTAACTCAATTCTCTTCTTTGTGAATTCAAGTAATATTGATCTCAAAATAGCTTCTTCAAATGGGTCGATAGCTAGAGCTTCTTTAACCTTAACCATCTCAAGCTCGGTAATTTCTTCAGCAGTTAATGGAGCTTCGGGCTCAGCAGCTACATTTGTTCTTGGAACACTGCTACGCATTCTTCCCATTCCACTGTAGGGGTTATAACCATAACCACCAAAACCACCCATTCCAAATTGTCCTTGGACACTTTCTTGACTGCCTAATACCAATAACAATGCCAAAACAATTTTGAAAACGTTAAAATCTTTCTTCATCGGTGTATTTTTTAAAATTCATCTTCGGTTTGCTTTTGTCCGTTGGACATGAGAAAGGCTTTGAGGAATAGATCAATTTCACCATTCATTACCGCTTCTACATTTCCTGTTTCAACACTCGTACGGACATCTTTAACGAGTTTGTAGGGGTGCATTACGTAATTTCTTATCTGAGAACCCCATTCAATCTTCATCTTAGAATCTTCGATTTCACGACGGGCTTCCATTCTCTTTCGAAGTTCGATCTCATAAAGTTGAGATCGTAACATTTGCATCGCCGTTGCTCTATTGTCGTGTTGAGAGCGCGATTCAGAACAGCTAATTTGAATGCCTGTTGGTTTGTGAACGAGCTGTACTTTCGTCTCTACCTTGTTTACATTTTGTCCGCCAGCACCACTAGATCGAGCGGTTGTAATTTCAATATCTGCCGGGTTAACCTCAATGGAAATACTGTCATCAACTAATGGATACACATAAACCGAGGCAAATGAAGTGTGCCTCTTTGCGTTACTGTCAAAAGGGGATATGCGAACCAGTCTGTGCACACCGTTTTCCCCTTTGAGCCAGCCAAATGCAAAAGGACCATTAATCTCGATAGTAACGGTTTTAATACCTGCAACATCTCCTTCTTGAAAGTTGAGTTCTTTGACATTGTATCCGTGAGAATTGGCCCACATCAAATACATTCTCATCAGCATGGATGCCCAGTCACAACTTTCTGTGCCCCCTGCACCAGCCGTTATTTGAAGGACAGCGGGTAAATCATCACCCTCCTCGGAAAGCATGTTTTTAAACTCTAAATCTTCAATTTGTTTTTCGAGCCCGTCTAATGCTTTATTGACATCTTCTTCGGTAGCTTCTCCTAGTGAGATGAACTCTGAAAGAACCTCTACTTCTCCATACAATTCTTCGGCCTCCTCGAACTGCTCGACCCATGATTCCAGAATTTTGAGCTTCTTCATTTGCTCTTGTGCTGATTTGGGCTCATCCCAAAAACCTGCAGCTAGCGTTTTTTCAGTCTCATTTTCGATCGCAATCTTTTTGCCATCTATGTCAAAGATACCTCCTTAACGCACCTAGGCGTTCAAAAAGATCTTTTTGTCGTTCTGTTCGACTCATATCTACTTGGTAAGAATTTCGAACGCAAAAATACTTATTAGTCTCCTGCTATTGTCTAAAAATTGAATAATTTAAACCCTTCAATATCATATCAAATGAAAAGACTTCCACTTCTAACAACGTTATTCCTTTTTGTTTTTATTCCATCAGCACTTCTCGCACAAGACTTTAATCGGGTAAAAGATTTAAAGGCTATTCCGGGATTTTTAACGACCTATTACGATGAATCAGAGGATCGATTGTTTATGAAAGTGGATCGTCTTGAGGAGGAACTATTATACGTTACAGCCCTTAGCAGTGGGGTTGGTAGTAATGATATCGGTCTTGACAGGGGTCAATTGGGTACGACAAAAGTCGTTTATTTCAAAAAGGCTGGTAATAAATTACTTCTAATTGAACCGAATCAAGATTATCGCGCCCTTAGTGAAAATGCTCTTGAAAAAGCTTCAGTAAACCAAGCTTTTGCTAAATCGGTAATCGCAGGATTTACCATTCTAGAAACGGCCAAAGATGGATCTTTTCTCATCGATTTAAACTCTTTATTGTTAAGAGATGCACATGGAGTGATTGATCGTTTGTCAGCTACTCAACAAGGAAATTATCAATTAGATCTATCTCGTTCTGCACATCACAGAGAACGTTCGAAATCATTTGAGAAAAACATTTTGATAGATGTTTTATTGACTTTCTCTGGTAAACCTAAGGGCTATGAAATAAGGTCGGTTACACCAGATGCAAGTTTGGTTAGCGTAACTCAAATGCACTCATTTATTGAGTTACCTGAATTGGGTGGTTTTGAGATGAGATCTTTTGATGCACGGTCAGGAGCATATCTATTCCGTTTCTTTGATTATGCTTCACCAGTAAATGGAGGAACAGCTAAAGATTTTATTCGCAGACATCGATTAGAGAAAAAAGATCCCAATGCAGCGATAAGCGAAGCCGTAGAGCCTATCGTCTATTATTTAGATAATGGTACTCCTGAACCTGTACGAACTGCTCTTTTAGAGGGTGGTCGTTGGTGGAATCAAGCCTTTGAAGCTATCGGATATAAAGATGCTTTTCAAGTAAAGATGCTACCAGATGATGCTGATCCGTTAGATATTAGATACAACGTAATTCAATGGGTTCACCGATCGACAAGAGGTTGGAGTTATGGTTCTAGTGTTACCGATCCTAGAACCGGTGAAATATTAAAAGGTCATGTAAGTTTAGGTAGCCTGAGAATTCGTCAAGATTACCTCATTGCTCAAGGTCTTTACAATCAACCGTACAATAAGTTAAGTGTTCATGAGCAAACGATGTTAGATATGGCTTTGAATCGCATTAGACAGCTGTCTGCTCATGAAATTGGTCACACCTTAGGTTTTGCGCACAATTTCGCTGCAAGCACTAATGATCGTGCTTCAGTGATGGATTATCCACACCCACTAGTTTTAGAAGGTGCTGGGGATCAATTTGATTTCAGTGAAGCCTATGATAAGGGAATAGGAGATTGGGATAAAGTGACTGTTGCTTATGCCTATAGCGACTTCGGCGATGGTATTGATGAAAATCAAGCGCTACAGGAGATTTTAGAAACTGCGGAGAAGGCAGGGTTACGTTATTTAACTGATTCCGATGCACGACCTGCTGGATCTGCGAGTGCTACTGCTCATCTTTGGGACAATGGAACCGATATTACTGAAGAGTTATATCGTTTACTCGATTTAAGAGCTAAAGCGATTAGTCGATTCTCGTTGGATAATGTACCTGATCATTCCCCCGTTGCACTCTTAGAGGATGTTTTTGTTCCGCTTTATTTTTCACATCGTTATCAAACCGAAGCGGTGTCTAAATTAATTGGTGGCATTGACTATAGTTATGCATATACTGATGCAACAGAGTTTCATCACCAGGTAAGTAAAAAGGAACAAGAAAAGGCATTGAAGGCGCTGATTCGAACGCTTGAACCTGAAACGTTAGAGATACCTGAGTATTTGCGTTCTGTTTTTGGACCGAGAACTTACGGATATGGTAGAACCAGAGAATCTTTTGAATCTAAACTGGGAGTAGCATTTGATCCTTTGGCAGCGGCCGAGACTGCAGCTTCGACGACCTTAAAATTCATCTTGCATCCAGAAAGAGCCAATCGAGTTTATCAACAAGGCTTATTCGATAAGAATCAGTTATCTCTTCAAGATATGATTAAGCAACTATTAGACGACACCGTTCGAAGTATGAATTCGAAGGATCCGTATTACAACGCTATTGAAGAGATAGTGGCTTGGCAAACTTTAGATGAATTGATGAAGTTGTCTTCTTCAGACAAGGTTTATCCGCAGGTGACTGAAGTTATTTTGTTAGAAATGATGCGACTTAAAACCCATCTTGAAAATAGCGCGACCGATCCCACTGCGATTTACTTAAGAAAGCAAGTAGAACGTTTTATTGGTAACCCTACGGGATATAAGTCTAATGAGTCCTCTGTTCGTATCCCTGACGGGTCTCCAATAGGACAAGAGGTAATGTGTAATTTTAGTTGGAATTAATTAGTGGAGCACCTTTATACACCCCCCAGAGCACCGAAGTACCCCAAAAAATTAGTAAAACATAGTCACGAAAGAGAAGATCCTTTTTACTGGATGTGTGATCGTGAGCATCCCGAACTTTTAGACTATCTCAAGAAAGAAAACGAATATTTTAATCGCGATACTGAACATCTTGAACCTTTTAGAGAATCTCTTTACAAGGAGATGAGAAGTCGAATTAAGGAGGACGATCGCTCGCTCCCTCTTTTTAAAAATGGCTTTTGGTATCAAAGTGAATACAAAGAAGGTAAAGAGTATCCGATTTATTCTCGTTTTAAGAAGGAGAATGGTGAAGGCAAGGAATTGCTATTCGATGTTAATGAGTTAGCTTCTGCTTATTCGTATTACCATTTTAAAGGACTGAAAGTAAGTCCTAATAATCAACTGGCTTTATTTGCTGAGGATACCGTTTCACGAAGACAGTATACCTTAAAAATTAAAAATTTAGAGACCGGTCAGTTATTAGATGACGTAATTGAAAATACTACCGGAACCGCTTGCTGGGCATCGGATAACAAAACATTCTTCTATGTGAAGAAGGACCCCCAAACCCTTCGTAGTTATCGAGTATATCGACATCAAATAGGACAGGAATTAGAAGAGGATGAACTCGTTTTTGAAGAGGATGATGAAACTTTTAATGTTGGAATTTTTAAGCCTAAAAGCGAGGACTATATTTTCATTGTCTCTTCTTCAACGCTAACTACAGAATATCGTTTTATAAAATCAGATGATCCCAACGCATCATTCCGGGTTTTCTCGAAGAGAGAGCGAGGCCTAGAATATAGCCTTGACCATTATCAAGATCACTTTTACTTACTCACCAATAAGGACGGAGCCACCAATTTTAAATTGATGAAGACCTCGGTATTAGCTACCGAAAGTGACCATTGGGAAGAATTTATTCCACATCGACCCGATATTCTTCTGGAAGATGTTGAGTTTTTTGAAAAATTTTATGTCCTATCGGAGCGGAAAAGAGGACTGACTTCTTTACAGATTTATGATTGGGAGGATCATTCTTTCTATACGGTTGCGATGGAAGGAGAGACCTATGTTTGCGATATTCATGAAAATCCTGAGTTTAAAACGACCAAGCTTCGTTATTATTACAATTCAATGACGCGCCCGGGGAGTGTCTATGAAATAGATATGGAAACCCGCGAAACTCGATTACTAAAACAACAAGAAGTATTAGGGGGTTATTCTCCTTCAGATTATATCTCTGAGCGAGTTTGGGTAAAGGCTAGGGATGGTGTTTCAGTGCCTGTATCTCTGGTAAAACATAAGGACACCCCGAAGAATGCACCAACGTTGATCTACGGATATGGTTCTTATGGACACACTATCGATCCTTATTTCTCATCTACAAGACTCACTTTACTCAATAGAGGTTTTGTATTTGCGATAGCTCATATTCGTGGTGGAGAATATCTTGGTCGAGAGTGGTACGAGACGGGTAAATTAGAATTAAAGAGTAATACGTTTAATGACTTCGTTGACGCTTCAAAGGGGCTTGTTTCTTTGGGAATCGCTAGAGAAGATCGTTTATATGCAATGGGTGGTTCGGCTGGTGGACTTTTGGTTGGTGCAGTAATCAACACCAATCCTGAACTGTATCATGGGGTAATTGCCGCAGTTCCTTTTGTAGATGTAGTGACAACCATGCTAGATGAGGATATCCCGTTAACCACGGGTGAGTACGATGAATGGGGAAATCCTAACGATCCTAAATTCTACGAAATTATGCTGTCTTATTCTCCTTATGATAATGTTCAGCCACAAAAATACCCCAATATCTATGTGTCTACTGGTTTTCACGACTCGCAGGTGCAATATTGGGAACCAGCGAAATGGGTGGCAAAACTTCGTGAATGCCAACTAGCCGATCATAAAATTTATTTAGATACTAACTTAGAAACGGGTCATGGAGGGGCTTCGGGTCGATTTGAGCAATTAAAAGAGCTCGCTAAAGAGTACGCTTTCATCTTAAACCTATGTGATCCCTCACTTTGTAGAGTTTAATTATCTTTGTGATAAATTTTTGAATTTGTTCTCACTTTTTAAAAAGAGTAAAAATATTCAAGCGTCTGAGTCCATCTTAGACTTGGTAGGTAATACACCGCTTGTAAATCTTCAGAAGGTTACTGCTGATTATCCGGGTCAGTTCTATGCTAAATTGGAATGGTTTAATCCGGGACAGTCTTCTAAAGACCGAATTGCCTTATCGATTATTGAGAATGCCGAAGCTAAAGGGTTAATAAAACCGGGTAGTACCATTGTCGAAACTACTTCAGGTAATACCGGTTTTAGTTTAGCTATGGCAAGTATGGTGAAAGGGTACAAATGTATTCTTGCGGTAAGCTCGAAATCCTCACAGGATAAAATTGATGGTTTAAAGGCCATGGGTGCAGAGGTTCATGTCTGTCCTGCACACGTAGCAGCTGACGATCCTCGATCGTACTACGAAGTAGCCAAAAGAATTCACGCTGAAACTCCGAATTCGATATATATCAATCAGTACTTTAATGAACTGAACACGGAGGCACACTATAAGACCACAGGACCTGAGATTTGGAGGCAAACTGCTGGTAGAATTACACACCTAGTGGCCTGTAGCGGTACAGGTGGCACTATATCTGGAACGGCTAGGTACCTGAAAGAAAAAAATCCGAGTATCCAGATTTTAGGGGTAGATGCCTACGGATCAGTGATAAAAAAATATCACGAAACCGGAAAGTTTGACGAAAATGAAATTCATCCTTACCGTATTGAAGGACTAGGTAAGAATTTAATTCCTAGTGCTACTGACTTTAGTGTGATTGACACCTTTGTTAAGGTTACCGATAAAGACGCCGCCCTAGCGGCTAGAAATCTTGCTCGAACTGAAGGTATATTTGCTGGTTATACCGCAGGCGCTGCACTACGTGCTACTGAGCTGTATAATGATCAAAATATATTTGACGAGAATAGTGTGGTAGTCATTATTCTACCCGACCATGGATCCCGCTATTTGAGCAAAATTTACAGCGAGAAGTGGATGACTGAACAAGGTTTTATCGATGCTGAAGATTTAGTTCAGACTTCTGATAAATCAGCTGTCACAAATTCACAGTAAAATTCTAAGGGTAAATGTATAAATCTTACTTTTGCCCAATATTTCATAATGTTATAGATATATGAGAGATTTATTTGATCGAATCATCGAGAATAAGGGTCCATTAGGAAAGTGGGCGTCACATGCAGAAGGATACTTTGTGTTTCCAAAATTAGAAGGGCCTATTTCGAATCGAATGAAATTTCAAGGAAAAGAAGTACTTACTTGGAGTATCAATGACTATTTAGGACTAGCGAACTTAGATGAAGTTAAGGCCGTAGACGCTGAAGCTGCTGCTACTTATGGAGCGGCCTACCCAATGGGAGCTCGTATGATGAGTGGCCATACTGATTTTCATGAGCAACTTCAAAACGAACTCGCAGATTTTGTGAATAAGGAAGCGGCTTACTTGTTGAATTTCGGTTATCAAGGTATTATGTCTGCGATTGATGCCTTAGTATCAAAAGATGATATTATCGTTTATGACGTAGATTGCCACGCCTGTATTATTGATGGGGTTCGACTTCATATGGGGAAGCGTTTCACCTTTCAACACAATGATATTGAAAGCCTAGAGAAGAATTTGGAGAGAGCTACAAAGCTTGCTGAACAACAGAATGGAGGTATTCTCGTAATTTCTGAGGGAGTTTTTGGTATGCGTGGTGAACAAGGAAAGCTGAAAGAAATCGTTGAACTGAAAAAGAAATTCAAATTTAGACTTCTAGTAGACGATGCACACGGTTTTGGTACTTTAGGTGCTACAGGGGCGGGTGCTGGTGAAGAGCAAGGAGTTCAAGACGATATTGACGTTTACTTTGCAACCTTTGCAAAATCACTTGCAGGTATTGGAGCATTTCTTGCTGCAGATCAAGAGATTATCGATTACCTAAAGTACAATCTTAGATCTCAGATGTTTGCTAAATCATTACCGATGATTTACGTAAAAGGAGCCCTAAAGCGATTAGATATGCTTCGTTCTCAACCAGAGCTGAAAGCAAAACTTTGGGAGAATGTAAATGCCTTACAGAGTGGATTAAAAGAAAGAGGTTTTGACATTGGAACCACATCAAGTTGTGTTACTCCGGTTTACTTAAACGGTAGTATCCCTGAGGCAATGGCGCTTGTTAAGGATTTACGTGAAAACCATGGAATTTTCTGTTCTATTGTAGTTTACCCGGTAATCCCTAAAGGCCTTATCTTACTTAGAATGATTCCTACTGCTACTCATACCCTTGAGGATGTAGCGATTACGTTAGATGCTTTCTCAGCAATACGTGAAAGATTAGAGAATGGAACTTACAAAAGACTTTCGGCAGCGGTTAGTGCTGCAATGAATGAATAACTGAAATAATTTTCAGTGATAAAAAAAAGGAGGCTAATGGCCTCCTTTTTTTATGTCAACAATTTTTTCATCGTTTGTCGCTTTTGGGTAGTGGTGGTATTGAAATTTACCCACAAGCGATGGATCGCATGATTGTCTTCTAATTCTGGGGTTCGATGACACATTTGAATCCCCCTTTTATCAAACTCACGTTTAAATTCGGTGAACAGAATAGAGGTAACCCCTTTTGATTGATATTCAGGAGTAATCCCAATCAGATAAAAGGTGACATCCTTTGAGAAGTATTTTGCCCATAATAGATGGATGAACCCAAAAGGAAATAATTTACCATTTGCCTTTTTGAGTGCTTTTGCAAAAGAAGGCATAACAATAGCAAATGCAACAATTTTATCATTAGCATCAACCACAAATTTGATGTACTCCGGGTTGATAAATGAAATGTATTTTTCTTTAAAGAACTTTTTCTGTCGTTCTGATATGGGCACGAAAGAAGATAGCTTGCTGTAACTCTCATTAAAGAGATCAAACATTTGATCCACTTTAGGCATTAAATCTTTAGTACGCTTGAAATTTACGGGCCGAAGATTATATCTCTTTTGTATAACCTCGCTGAAACCAGCAAAGAACTTAGGGTCTGCGTTTTCTGAAGGGAATTCACTTTCTATATATCCCTTTTCCTTTTCTAAACCATAAGCCTTGTAATGATCGATATAGTAGGCATGATTATACCAAGTGATCATGGTACCCATATTTTCAAAACCTTCGGTCATCACTCCGACTTTATCTAGGTTTGAGAAACCCACAGGGCCTTCCATGAACTCCAATTGATTCTCTTTCCCTATCTCAGTTACCTTATCAAGTAATGCCTTAGATACCTCGAGATCGTCAATAAAATCAAACCATCCGAATCTCATTTTCTTAAGGCCTTGCTGGTTTACTTCTACATGGTTGATAATAGCTGCAATGCGTCCGACAATTTCATTCCCCTTTACCGCGACGAAAAAGCGTGCATCGGCGTGCTCAAAAACCGGGTTAAGCGTTTTGTCGAAACTACTAACCTCGTCACTAATGATTGGAGGAATCCAATAAGGAGTATTTTTATAGAGTTTAAAGGGAAACTTTACAAAATCGACGAGTTCTTTTTGTGTCTTTAATTCTTTGATCGTAATCATAGCCCTAAATTAGCTTAAATTCAACGTAATTCATGGCAAACGAATCTACAACCACCTTTAAAATGTCAACTTTTTTTAAAACCCATGGAATAGCACTTCTTACCTTTCTGCTTATATCCTGCGTTTTTTATTACCCTGCCTTACAAGGAAAAGTACTCGAGCAATCTGATATTATTCAGTACAACGGAATGGCACATTTGAGAAATGAATTAAGAGCTGCAGGAGAGGAGTCGTATTACACCCAAAATGCTTTCGGTGGTATGCCTACTTACCAGCTAGGTGCTCAATACGCCTATCAAGGAGTAAAAGCTTTGGACCGTGTCATTCGATTTTTACCTCGACCTATCGATTATTTATTTCTTTATCTGATATCCTTTTACCTCTTACTATCGAGTTTAAAGATCGATTTTAGACTTTCAATGTTAGGCTCTTTAGCCTTTTCTCTAGCTACCTACCATCTAATCATTATTGAAGTAGGTCATAATGCTAAGGCACATGCTATTGGCTATTTTCCATTAGTTCTGGCTTCATTGCTCTATTTGTTTCGTTCGAGAAAGATCCTACTCCCCACACTATTTCTAACCCTTTCAATGGCTTTAGAATTGGTAGCTAATCACTATCAAATGACTTACTACCTCTTTATGCTTATTGGAGTGTATCTGCTTTTTAAAGCGTACGAGGCTATTAGTACGAAAGAAGTAGTAGTGTTTTTAAAAAGGCTAGGAGTTTTTATAGTATCTATACTTTGGGCAGTACTTCTTAACGCTTCTACGATTTTTGCGACACGACAGTATGCCGAATTCAGTACACGATCGACTCCAGAAATTTCAATAGAGGGAGCATCGACTAATTCTGGATTGAGCTTTGATTATATTACTACCTATAGTTATGGGATTGCAGAGTCTTTCAATCTTTTCATTCCAAGACTTTTCGGGGGATCCAATAGTGAACCATTGCCAAAGGGAAGTCACTTGGAATTGCTCTTAGAGAAGTATAATGTTGGCCCAGCAGAAATTGAAAATTTCACGAGTAGTGCTCCTCTGTATTTTGGTAGTCAGCCGATCGTTGCTGCTCCTGCCTACCTCGGAGCTTCGGTATTGTTTCTATTTGTTATAGGTCTGATTACCTTATCCTTTAAAGATTTCAAATGGCTGTACTTTTCAATGCTAATGGCATTGTTTCTATCGTTCGGAAAGAATCTTAGTTTTCTAAGCCATTTATTTGTCGATTATTTTCCGCTCTACAACAAGTTTAGAGCAGTTTCCTCAATTCAGGTGATACTCTCTTTCTCGGTACCAATTATTGCCGTTTTGGGGTTAAGAAAGTGGTTGTTATCTCCAAGTAGCCAATCGTTGATCAGGGCCTTAATGGTCAGTCTTATCATTATTGGTGTAGGTGCACTATTGCCATTTATACTCGGATTTTCGGGTGTAAATGACATTAGTTACGAAAGTGCTTATGGTCCAGAATTTATGGATGCGTTACGATCGGATCGAACCGCACTTGCTTTAAAAGATTCGCTTCGATCTTTCCTTATCATTTTAGTCGTTTGTTCGGTTCTCTACCTATATTCAAAACGAATAAAACAAGGCCTTATTTATTTGGTTCTAGGTGTAGTATTGCTTGATTTAGGTGGAGTAGCTTATCGGTACACTTCAGCGGATCATTTTCAATCGAAGCGGGAATTTCAAAACCCAATACCTCTCACCGAGGCGGACAAAGACATTCAATCAGATACCACTTACTACCGAGTGTTTAATCTTAATGAAGGATTAAACGGTGCAACTACGGCCTATCACCATCGCTCGATTGGGGGATATCATGCAGCGAAGCCCGCTTATATTAGTCAAATTTTTGATTATCACATCGCAAACGAAAACTATGAAGTATTAGACTTATTAAACATCAAGTATTTAATAAGTAACGATGAGGAAGGTAGAAGAATAGCCTCTAATTATCCGAGTTCAAAAGGACCTGTTTGGGTAGCTAGGTCTATTAATTATCAGCCTTCTTTAAAAGAAAGTTTTTTGAATTTGCCATTAATCAGTCAGTCAGAATCGATAGAGATCAATGAGCCACTCTCATTCGATTATCAGGAGAATCGAACGCTTAGTGAATCTGAATTTGTAGAAGTTAGTTCGTTTAAAGAGAACCAGATTAATTATAGCTACCAATTAGATTCACCGGCATTCGTGGTATTTTCAGAATGGTACTATTCACCTAGCCCTGAAGATTGGGTATTAAGAACTAGTAAGGGCGAATCTCTTAAAATCTATAGAACTAATTATTCTTTTATGGGGGCTATGCTTCCTAAAGGCGAAGGAGATATAACCTTAAGTTTTGAGCCAAAGATCGTTTCACAAACTCTATGGATTCGAGTCATTGCTCAAATTGGACTTTTGGCTCTTATTTTAGTTGCTATCATAGTATATCGTGGGAAAGCTGAATAAAATTATACTGATTTCTTATTATTGGCCACCGTCTGGAGGTCCTGGCGTACAACGCTGGCTTTCGCTGGCCCATCGGATTCAAGATTCGGGTATGGATTTGACAGTTATTATCCCTGAAAGACCTTTTTACCCGCAAATAGATGAAGATTTAGCTGTTTCTATTTCAAACCAAATTAAGATGGTAAAAATTCGGTCGATAGAACCTTTGCGATGGATCAATCGACTTTCATTGGGTAAATCAAAACATTTTTCAAAGGGTTTAATCTCTAATGAAAATAGTTCCTGGATAAAGAAATTAGCGTTTTGGTTAAGAGCCAATTACTTTTTTCCCGATGCTCGTCTATTTTGGAGCAAGGCGGTGGTTCAATACTTAAAAAAGGAGATAGATGGCCCTGTAACTCTTATTACCACCGGACCTCCTCATAGCGCACATTTGGTAGGTTTAAGACTAAAGGGACTCTTTGAATACATAAAATGGATTTCAGATTTGCGAGATCCTATTGCAGATCTGGGATATCTGCAATTACTCCCATTGACCGAAAATACTAAGCATAAACATCAACGTCTTGAAAAATCGATTATTAGTCAAAGTGATGCCATTATAACCACCAGCTTTTCGTTAACTAAACATTTATCAGAGCGACACAAAGAATACAGCGGAAAGATAAAATGCATCACTAATGGATATGATGGGAATCTTATCGAAAATGATCATGCTCCTGAAGGATTCTATTTGGTTCATTCAGGATCACTTTTTGCTCATCGTAATTCAGTTAATCTTTGGCAAACGATAAGTGAAAGGATTAAGAATAGTAAAGATTGGAGGGTTCATTTGAAAATCTTTCTAGTGGGAGAGGTCTCTAAGGAAGTCAAGCATACGCTGATTAATCTAGGTCTAGAACCCTATGTGGAGTTTTTAGGGTATCAAACCAAAGAATATTGTGAGCAGTTAGAGCGAAATGCAGCCTGTTTACTTCTTCTTGAATCCTCAGTTGCTGGATATAATTACGCGATTCCCGGAAAATTATTTAATTACCTAAAAGCTAGAAGACCTATTTTGGCTATTGGTCCTGAAAATTGGGATGTTCAGAAAATTTTAAATTCTAAAGACCTACATTTAGTTACCACTGATAGTAAGCTAGCTGTAGGATCTTATCTAGACCTCATATTTTCTCGGTACCTTTCCAATGAGAGTATGATTGTAAACAACGACATTTCTGCGTATAGCCGTTCTTTTACTGCAGAGCAATATGTAAAACTTATAAAGGCGTTATGAATAGAACTTCTATTCAATCGAGCGGTCTAACCCTTTTTGGCTTTATTCTTGGAGCATTAAACACCCTTGTGCTTTATACCCGATTAGTAGGTGTAGAACAATACGGTACGATAGCTTTTATTCTAGCCTCAGCTACGCTCATTTCACCCTTTATAAGTCTAGGTATGCCTCAAGGGCTACTCCGATTTTACGATTCGATTACCCCTGTTGAAAGACCCCGTTTATTAGGTTTTACTATACTTTCAATCACTCTGATTAGTTCAATTTTATTTAGTGTCGTTTATTTCTTTCATGGATGGTTAGGCCAATACTCCGAGGCTGTTAATAATCTCTCCTTATATGAGTCTATCACGATCTTGGCTATTGCATTATCGATGGGAGTGTTCGAGCTTGGTTTTGCTCTGGCTAAGCTTCAATTTAAACCACGATTCGGTGTTTTTTTAAAAGAAGTATATCCTCGTTTACTGATAACGCTATACCTGATTCATCTTATTTGGTCTGATTTTAATTGGAGTGGGTTTATTCTGTTTTTATTAATGAGTTATTTAACCCGAGCACTACTCATATGGATCACAGCTTTAAAAATATCGGGAATCTTACCCTCCTTTAATTTTAAAGGTTTAAGACTGAATACGATACTTAGCTACTCGTTGTTGGTATTACTAGGGAGTTCTTTAAGTCTGTTCTTTTTAGAGGTAGATAAAGTAATGCTGTTCGAATTGATGACTGCCTCTGAGGTGGCTAATTATACCGTAGCTGTTTTTATCGCAACCACCGTTGCAATTCCGTTTAGAGGTTTTTTACCCCTATATGGCCCTAAAACAGCCCGCTCTTACCACCAAGACAGTAATTCGTTTCCTATCGCTGATGAATTAAAAAGTGCTAACGATCAAATTTTGGATCTTAGTTCACTTATTGTTCTATTGTTGTTGGCTGTATTACCTTTGATTCAATTCGTTCTGCCCACTGAGTTTGAAAAGGGTTTGGACCTAATTCCCATTTTAATTTTCGCCAAATTTATCGACGCTATTTCAGGCTTGACCACACCGCTATTCCAATACTCTAAACTTTATTCAAAGTATCTTGTTTTAAGCATTTTGATGTTTGCTTTATTGGTACTTACCAACCTTTGGTTGATCCCTTTATACGGTCTTAAAGGTGCCGCCTTTGCTACAGCGCTAACATTTTGTGTTTTCTCCACATTAAAACATTGGTTCGCATGGAGATGGTTTCGAATAGCATTGGTAAGCCGAGACTACTTTTGGCCAATCATAGCGATTATTTTATCTAGTTTGGCATGGATTCTAATCGCGGCTTTAGCGATTTATGTTTCTATCGGATTATTAGCGATTTTTCTAATACACCTTAACCAAAAGGGAAAACTTCGAGAACTTTTTAAATCTTTAATCTAAGGTACTCAGCGGTATACGAATCCTCACACAATGCCACTTCTTCAGGAGTTCCAACGGTGAGTAATTGTCCACCCTTAGTTCCTCCCACGGGTCCTAAATCAATGATATGATCGGCACATTTTATAAGATCAAGATGGTGTTCGACAACAATAACCGTATGTCCGTTCGCAATAAGAGCAGTAAATGAATTTAAAAGGAGCTTGATGTCGTGAAAGTGTAATCCTGTGGTTGGTTCATCAAATATGAAAAGGGTTCGAGAACTATTATTTCCTTTACTAAGAAATGATGCTAGTTTAATTCTCTGAGCCTCACCACCAGATAAAGTGGCAGAAGACTGCCCGAGCTGAACATACCCTAGGCCTACATCGATTAGCGGTTTTAGCTTTCTTGCAATTTTATACTCACCGTGAGTTTCAAAAAAATCATATGCTTCTTGCACCGTGAGTTTTAAAAGATCATGAATATTCTTTTCTTGGAATTGAACCTCAAGAACTTCTTCTTTGAATCGAGTTCCTTTACAGGCCTCGCAGGTGAGCACAACATCGGCCATAAACTGCATTTCTACAGTTACCTCACCGTCACCCTTGCATTGATCACAACGTCCGCCATCAATATTAAATGAGAAATGTTTTGCCTTAAACTGATTGAGCTTGCTTCTCTTTTGACGTGCCATTAACTCTCTAATATCATCATACGCTTTGATATAAGTAACTGGGTTCGATCGTGAAGAGCGTCCGATAGGGTTTTGATCGACCATTTCAATGGCTTCAATTCTCTTTAAACTTCCACCGATATGATCGTGTTCCAAGGCTTTAGGACCATGACCTTGAAGGTGTTTTAAGAGGGCAGGATAAAGAATACCTCTGATGAGAGTACTTTTTCCACTACCTGAAACACCAGTTACAACGGTTAGGCAATCTAATGGAATGCTTACGTCAATGTTTTTTAAGTTATGTGCACGTGCGCCTTTTATATCGATAAAGTATTTGGGCTTTATGCGTTTTTCAGGGACGGGTATTTCTAAGCTTCCGGTTAAGTATTTGGCGGTAAG
Organism: Flavobacteriaceae bacterium; assembly: GCA_018623195.1. Lineage (GTDB taxonomy): Bacteria > Bacteroidota > Bacteroidia > Flavobacteriales > Flavobacteriaceae > UBA3478. The sequence goes on from JAAZVY010000001.1 coordinate 40,862, forward strand.
AGCGTCTGATTTTAAAAATTGTTCAGGTGTTCCTTCGGCAACCACTTCACCTCCCAAGCTACCGGCTAAGGGTCCAATATCAATGAGATAATCGGCAGACTTCATGATATCCTCATCATGTTCTACTAAAATCACAGTGTTTCCTAAATCTCTAAGGTCTTGCAGAACTTCGATGATTTGATGTGTATCCTTCGAGTGTAAACCAATAGTAGGTTCATCAAGAATATACATGGATCCGACAAGGCTACTTCCAATAGCATTTGCAAGATGTATACGCTGGCTTTCACCACCCGATAAGGTACTTGATTTTCTATTAAGGGTTAAGTAACCCAATCCTACCTTAACTAGGTACTCTAATCTAGAAGTGATCTCGATGATTATTCGCTCGGATACCGCTCTATCATGTTCGTTTAGATTGACGGCTCTTATCCAATCGAGTAAATCCTCAGCAGGCATTAATAGTAGTTCGGCAATACTTTTGTCAGCAATCTTAACGTAAGAAGCTTCTTTACGAAGACGTTTTCCTTCACATTCTGGACACTCTGATCGACCGCGATATCTGGAAAGAAGTACACGGTTTTGAATTTTATAGTTTTTTTCTTCGATTTTTTCGAAAAATGCATCGATTCCTGTGAATAACTTTCGCTCTTTCCAAATAATCAATTTCGTTTCATCGCTAAGCTCAAACCAAGGCTTGTGTATGGAGATGCCAACGGATGCGGCTTTAGCTATTAGTTTATCCTTATACCTTACAAATCGATCGGTATTCCATGGAGCAATGGCTCCTTCATAAATTGACAGACCGGTATTAGGAATGACAAGGGTAGGGTCAATACCAATTAAATCTCCGTATCCTTCACATTTTTTACAAGCCCCTAATGGATTATTAAAACTAAATAGATGAATAGTAGGCTGATCGAAAGTGATACCATCCTTTTCGAAACGATCATTGAATAGCTGTTTCAAATCAGTATCCATTGATTCAATGTGTAAGGTGCCTTTACCTTCGAAAAAGGCGTTGTCAACTGCTGCTGAAAGACGATTTTTAAAATCTTCATCTTCCTTTCTGACGATGATTCGGTCGACTACCAACTCGAAATCCCCTTTAAAATTCTCAGGTAATTGATCAATTCGGTAAACCTTATCCTGATATTTCACTCGAGCAAAACCTGCTTCTGAATATAATTGAGCAAGTTTATGAGCCTCTCTTTTTTCTCCAGTATGTATGGGTGCAATGAGTAGCCATTTAGAGCCCTCCTCCTGGGAAATTACAAAATCAACAACATCAGAAACCGTATCACGTTTGACAAGTTCTCCAGAAATAGGAGAGTAGGTTTTTCCAATCCTAGCATATAAGAGCTTTAAGTAGTCGTAGATTTCTGTAGTCGATCCTACAATTGAACGAGGATTTGAATTGGTTACCTTTTGCTCAATGGCAATTGCTGGGGCTATACCTGTTATATGATCCACCTTCGGCTTGTCTAACTTTCCTAAGAATTGTCGTGCGTAGCTTGATAAACTTTCTACATATCTACGCTGCCCTTCAGCGTAAAGAGTGTCGAAGGCTAAAGATGATTTACCAGAACCCGATAGACCAGTGATTACGGTAAAACTATTGCGGGGTATCCGTACATCAATATTTTTCAGATTGTGGAGTCGAGCTCCTTTGATGTGTATGTGACTAGCTTTCAAGACTTCGACTTTAAATACTGATTGATGACTGATTTTCTACCGATGGTCTTGGTGATGATGTCTTCTTCCAAATTCCATCCTCGAGCCGGAGAGTATTCCCGTCCATACCAAATAATCTGTAGATGGAGATCATTCCATTTATCTTTAGGAAAAAGACGCTTTGCGTCTTTTTCAGTCTGAACCACATTCTTGCCGTTTGAGAAGCCCCAACGATACATTAATCGATGAATATGCGTGTCAACAGGAAAGGCTGGTACTCCAAAGGCCTGTGAAACTACCACACTTGCAGTTTTATGACCAACAGCTGGTAATTGCTCTAATGCCTCTAAATCATTGGGTACTTCGCCTTGGTATTTATCGATGAGAATTTGAGATAATCCGTGTATACCTTTAGATTTCATAGGAGATAACCCAACGGGTTTAATAATCTCTCTTATTTCTTCTACGCTCATCTTTACCATATCGTATGGGTTGTCTGCTCTTTCGAAAAGGAGCGGAGTAATCTGATTAACTCGTACATCGGTACTTTGAGCTGATAACAGAACAGCAACTAATAAAGTATAGGGGTCTTTGTGATCAAGAGGTATAGGAATTTCAGGATATAATTTTTCGAGAGTTTCCATACAGAAATCCACTTTTTCACTCTTAGTCATAAATCGGTAACTTTATAACAAAAATAGTTATGAATACACTTAAAGTAGGAGATAAGGCTCCTGAATTTCAGGTTTTAAATCAAAATGAAAACCTCGTAAAAAGTTCTGACCTAAACGGAAGGGCTTATATTCTTTTCTTTTACCCTAGAGCAAGTACCCCAGGATGCACTGCCGAAGCATGCAGTTTAAATGATAAATTTTCAGAATTAAGGGAAAAAGGATTTGAGATTTTCGGAGTTAGTGAGGATACTCCTGCAAAACAAATGAAGTTCAAGGAGAAATATGGATTCACCTATGACTTACTTGCCGATACCGAACATCAGTTAATTGATGCTTATGGCGTATGGGGGCCTAAAAAGTTCATGGGTAAAGAATACGATGGGCTACATCGCACTACATTTATTGTAGATGCCAATGGAATCATTAGTCACGTAATCAGTAAGGTTAGAACCAAGGATCACGCAAACCAAATTCTTGAACTCTTAGGATAAAATATTTTTGTAGGGAAAAATCTCTTCTGAAACTTTAATGTTTTTGAAGAGGTTTTTTTCTTTAATAATATCTGCAATTCCTTCAGGTAACATCTCTTCCCATCCCGGTTGATTATCAGCAATTTTCTGAAGTATTTCTCTCGAAAAGATGTCTAAATTTTTCTCATCGAAATCTTCAATGTCTTTCACTTTTCCGTTGTGCTTAAAGAATTTATAGAGATCTTTCATTCGAGGATGAACCTTGATATTGTCACTATTTAAAATAGAACCAGTACTCGGGTCTTTCATGGGATAGAGGTAGACTTTTACATTCTTGAAGAACAACTTTCCAAATGCCTCTAGAATTCCCCCACTTAAGTGTCGATAATACTTCTCGTCAAATACATCTATAAGGTTGTTCAGCCCCATCGTTAAACCAATGCGGTTTTTAGTGTATTTGTGGAAGTATTCAACCAGTTTATAGTATTCTTGAAATTTAGAAATCATTACCGTATGCCCTAGTGAACTCAATAGTTCTGCTCGAGCTAGGAAGTCTTTTTCATCGATATCACCATGCGCCTTAAGGTTATCGAGAGTGATTTCGAAAATAACCTCGGTATTCTTTTGATTCACCTTTTCTTCGGTCATGAAAATCTTACTCGATTTATTCAGCATATCGATGTTGACTCGAGTAACCGGTCTAAAACTACCGCGTAATGCGAGGATGTTCTTTTTATAGAGCAAAGCAGCAGGTAAAAGGTTATTACCATCAGGACCAAACATTACCGCTTCAGTCATATTGTTTTTGATCAGCTGTAAACTCATTAATCGATTGTCTACCTGCTCAAAATGAGGACCAGAGAAATTAATCATGTCAATCTCTAAGGTGTCTTTGTCAATATGATCGTATAGATATTTGAGTAGTTTTTTTGGTTCGTAATGCTTGTAAAAGGCGCCGTAGATTAAATTAACACCTACAATACCGCATGTTTCCTGCTGTAATCTAGCTTCATTTTGTTTGAAACGAACGTGCAAAATGATCTCATTGTACACCTTTTGATTCGGTTCTAATTGAAATTTAATCCCTAACCAACCATGACCTTTATACCTTTTTGAGAAATCGATGGTCGCTACCGTATTAGCATAAGTGAAAAAGAGATAATCGGAATTCTGAGATTTATCAATACGCTCCTCGAGTAGATTCGTTTCGTGAGAAAGCATTTTTCGAAGTCGAGATTCGGTCACATATCTCCCGTCGTGTTCAGTGCCATAAATGGCGTCGCTAAATGATTTGTCATAAGCGCTCATTGCTTTGGCAATCGTTCCAGAAGCACCACCAGCTCTGAAAAAATGGCGTGCAGTCTCTTGACCTGCACCAATCTCGGCAAATGAACCGTAAATATCTTTGTTTAAGTTAATGCGAAGGGTTTTGTCCTGAATGGATGGGACTACTTCGTACTCACTTTCTCGAAAAACAATTCTACTCATGGTTAATGTAGCTAACGTTACAAAGGTAACAAGTAATCGAGTGAATGCTTAGAAATTTAACGCTAATTTTAGGGTGTGAAAGACAGCACTACATTAACCTTTTTAGGAACCGGTACTTCTCAAGGAATTCCTGTGATTGGAAGTGATCATCCGGTCTGTATGAGTGCTGACATCAAAGATAAAAGACTTCGTAGTTCGGTTTTAATCGAAGGTACTGAAACCAATGTTATTATTGATTGCGGTCCAGATTTCCGACAGCAGCTTCTTACTAATCCAGTAAAAAGGTTAGATGCAGTGCTTATTACACATGAGCATGCAGACCATACAATGGGTTTAGATGATATTAGACCTTTCTTCTTCAGGCAAGGAGACATGCAGTTTTATGCAACTGAAAAGGTTTTTAAGGCTCTATCTCAACGATTCGATTACATTTTCGATGAAAATTATCAGTATCCTGGAGTTCCTGAGATCACTAAGAATTACATTGTAAAAAACGTTCCTTTTAAAGTAAAAGAATTTCAATTCTTACCAATCGAAGTAGATCACGCCGGGATGCAGGTATTAGGGTTTAGAATAGGTCGTTTGGCCTATATTACAGATATCAAGCATATCTCTGAAGATCAAATAGCCTTATTAGACAACTTAGATGTATTAATTATTAACGCACTACGACATGAGCCGCACCATTCTCACCTGTCGTTAAATGAGGCTATTGATTTGGGAAAACGAATTGGTGCGAATAAAACATATTTCACACATATTAGTCATACCATGGGCTTTCATAATGAGGTGTCGGCTGGTTTGCCAGACGGTTTTTTCTTAGCCTATGACAACCTAAAACTAGAATTCGATAGTAATGAGTAAGAGTATTTTTAGATATTTATTTTTCTTCACATTAATTATCCTCATTTTTTTGGCGGTTAATTATCAGCGAAAATTAGAGCAATTAACCGATCAGCTAGAGCAGTGTGAATCTCGCTAAGCATGAGAGTTTATAAAACCTAGGAAGTCGCGAAAATTATCAGGGTGAACTTGGTGTCCAGTAGGATAGTTGTGATAATCAACATTCAAGCCTTGACGTTTCATTTTCTCTGCAGAATGTTGGGACCATTCTACAGGAATTACCTGATCTTCAGTGCCGTGTGAGAGATAGAAATAGGTATTCGGTAAAGATTTTATTTCAGAAGGAAGAATCTCCTCATTTAGATAGCCACTAAGCCCTATAATCGAATAAAAGGAGTCTGGGTAATGGTAGCTTAAGGCTAGACTCAGTATGCATCCTTGACTAAATCCTAACAGGTGTACTTTACCCGTTAAATTATATTTATTTCTGAGGAAGTCAATTTCTATTTTGATCCTTTTTACAGAATCTTCAGCTTGTTTAATATCGTTCCATTTTGTGCCATCCGCTTCGAAAGTTATTGCATACCAAGCAAATCCAGAAAATCCGGTTGAATAGGGCGCTCGTAGAGAAAATACGGTTAAGTGCTTTGGTAAATACCTTGCGAAACCAAAAAGATCCTCTTCTGAACTTCCATAACCATGAATCAATACAATGCAATCCTCTGAAGGCTCCTCAGGAGCTTTATGAAGGTAGTGCAGGTGCTCCATAAAGATTATTTCAATGTAAGTATTCCTTTGAAAAAACTTCCGGTGCCATCAGCTTCGAAAGATTCACCGCAAAAAAGTTCGGTTTGAGGGTCTTTTTCAACCGCGGTATGGGATTGGTCTGTCGTAAAGAAACTTAGATTAGCCACTGAACCTTCTTTTATCTCTGGGGTAGGGATTTGGAATATTTGGTATCCTCTACAAAGAATTTCAACCGCTTTTTCGACACCAACCAATTTTGAAAGGGCGGGGAAGAGGTAATCCTTTGTTTTTGATCCAAATTCTGCTAGATCAAACTCTAAATTCTTTTCTTCGGTGCTACAATTAAAATGATCCGATACAACGATATCTATTGTACCCTCCTTTAGAGCTTCAAGAAGTTTTAATCTCGTTTCCTCGTTAGCCAAAGGTGGATTCAGTTTATACCTAGAATCAAACCCTTCCAATTTTTCGTCGTTGAAGTAAATATTACCGATACTAACGCTGGCCGATACGCTCAAGCCTTCTTGTTTCGCTTCGCGAATGAGTTCAATAGATTCTAGGGTTGAGATTCCCATAAAGTGAATTTTACCACCGGTGTATCTCAGTAATTCTAAATCTCTTTGAATACGGATCGACTCAGTGATCGACGGTATTCCTTTTAAACCTAATTTGGTACTGGTTACACCTTCACGTACCACTCCTTTACCTTTTAAATAATAGTCACAAGGAAAAACTCCAACCATTCCGTCAAAGGGCTGTGTATACTGAAGGGCCAATTTCATTAGTCCTGTATTCGTAATCCCTTTTTTGTAATCGACGAATGCAATGGCTCCAGATTGTTTTAAGTCGTAGAGCTCAGCCAGTTCTTCACCCTTGCTATCTAAACTTAGGGTACCGTAGGGTAATATGCTTATTGGCAGGTGTTTATATTGATTAAAAAAGGATAGGGCACTTCCCTTATCAGGTAGCGGAAGTGTATTTGGTAGTAAACCGATATGCGTAAATCCGTTTTTCGAAATACGGGTTAAATCATCTAAAAGTTTACCCTTTGCCTCATAGCCTGGTTCGCTAAGAGCGATCTCAGCATCAATCCAGCCGCTACTTACCATTTGCCCCGACAGATCAATCGCTTCTTCAGTTTTCACACGTAGGTCGGTTCCAATTTCAGTAATATTGGCTCCTTGTATTCGAATATCTACGATTTGATTGTTTAAGGGATGTCCTGTTTGGATCAGGGTTGCGCCTTTTAATAAATAATCCTTCATTGAGATGATTTAGTGCAAATTTAGGAAATTAATCAGCCTTAGTATTTAGCTGATTTCGAACCTACAGCGCTTTCTTTTATAAAAGCTTTTAAATCGTCATTGGCTGACTTTAAATCTGCTGCTCTTAAATACATCATGTGTCCAGATTCGTAACCTTTAAAACTAAAGCGATCACTAAACTGTCCACTGGGATCAATTTGCCACATGGTATATTTTGCATTGAAATAGGTAGTAGCACCGTCATAATATCCTGATTGACAAAGAACTTTTAAGTAAGGGTTTTCAGCCATTGCAATCCCTAAGTCTTCTCTCGTATTGATACGATCATCCTCCCAAGGTCTTACGGGACCGAACATGTTGTACTTAACATCCGTTCTGAATCCAAGGACTTCATTGTAATAGTAATTTACTGCTGGTGTAAAACTGTGCAGCCACGAAGTAAGCTCTGAGTTATAGTCAGGTCTCATCCCAACCTTCTCTTTGTCGATTCCTTTATAACGACTATCTAAGCGTCCAACGGTAAAGCCTTCCTCTTTGAGAAGGTTTTTCCAAAAATAGGAGGTAGGTATACTCAGATTTAGCCCGGCAACTTCTGATACACTTAGTCCCGAAAACCGAGCCAAGTCTTCGGTGATTTTTTGACGTTCGCTTCCTTTTAAAGATCCACCTTTAGCAAGTGCAGGAATTAAGGTGTTCAAGGTGAACTCTTCAGATTTCTTCAGGGCTTCTGTTAACTCCAAATCATTTAAACCGTCCTGTAATTTGTTGTGATAATGTGCAGCCGCTGTATAGTAGGGGACATTTAAAGCTTCTGATACTGGACCCCCAACGCGTAACACCTGATAGTCAGCAGGGCTAACCATGATTACCCCATTTAGATACATCCATTGTGACTCTTGAAGGGTTCGGGCTAATCCCATTACACGGGTTCCTCCATAACTTTCACCAATGATATATTTTGGCGCTCGCCATTTATTATGTCTTGTTACGAAGGTGTTCAACCATTCTGCTAGATAATTGATATCAGCATCAATGCCGAAGAATTTTGAACGATCAACTTGTTTTGGATCTAGAGGGATAGTTCTTGAGTAGCCGGTATTTACAGGATTAATAAAAACAATATCCGCATCCGTAAGCACCGTATTAGGATTATCTTTTACTCCATAGGGTTGTACTGGAAAACCCTCATCATCAATCGTTAATACTTTCGGACCTGTGTAAGCCAGATGCATCCAAACCGATCCAGATCCAGGACCTCCATTGAAACTCATGATTAGCGGTCTTGTTTCTTTCACCTCTTGATTCGAAGCTTTCTTCTGATAATAGGTATATTGTAAATACGCGATTTCACTACCATCGGTATCCCATACCGGTTGGGTACCCACTTCTACCGTATATTCTAACCAAGAATTATCGATTCGAATACGATCTTCTTTCACCATCAGCGTATCTGAAGGAAGATTGCGTTGGGCGATTAATCCCATAGAACTAAGGACGAAACCTAAGACAACAAGTTTTTTCATGGTATTAAAATTTGATTGAATTAAAGTACTAAAACTGTTCAAAGGCACCAATTCCAAAAAGAGCAAAATCGTATTTAACAGGATCCAATGGATCAAATGCCCTTAGATTGGCATCTAATTCTTCTAAAGCCTTCGCGTCATTCTGTTTCCTTTTGAGTAACCCTAATTGTTTTGCGATTCGAGCGGTATGAACATCTAAAGGACAAGATAATTGATTGGTATCAATTTTGTTCCAAATTCCAAAATCAACTCCTTTATGATTAGGCCTAACCATCCATCGCAAATACAAATGAATTCGTTTCGCTGCTGAACCCTTAGAAGGGTCAGCTAGATGCTTTTCGAAACGGCCTTCATGAGGAGCTTCTAAAATAAAGTTCCGAAAATTGGAAATCCCTGAATTCAAAAAGGGAGTAGCCGTCTGAAATAAAGTCTCTAAGCTATCATTGGAACTGTAATAATCCTTTAGTCGAATAAGTAAAAAGGCTAAATCACGCTCATTAAAGGTTCTATGAACGAACCCTATGGTTGAACGTTCAATCTCTTCAGAAGTGTGTTCTAAAAGAAAATGATGGGGTTGACCTTCGAGAATTTCAAAGATTTTCTCTGCATTGTTGATGATTGACTTTCGATTACCCCAAGCAATCAGTGCTGTCAGCAAACCGAGTATCTCTTTATCTTGTTTACTTTCAGCTCTATGAACTACCCCCAAAGGATCAGTTTCTAAAAATTCAGGGGATTCATATTGAGCAGCTTTTTCATCGAGATACTGCTTTAATTCTTTTTTAGATAATTTGGCCATTTTCAAGAGTTATCATCCGATCAGCTTTAGCTGCCAAATTTTTATCATGTGTAACCATTAAAAAGGCCGTCCCTGTTAACTCCCGAAGCTCCGAAAACATATCGAAAAGTTGACTTGCGTTAATTGAATCTAGGTTACCGCTAGGTTCATCGGCGAAGACAATAGAAGGCTCATTGATCAGTGATCTAGCCACAGCAACTCTTTGCCTTTCCCCACCAGAAAGTGTTGCAGGTTTCTGGTCTTTCTGTTCTAAAACATTCATTTTTTGTAATAATCGGTGGGCACGTTCTTCTAAAATCTTGTGGTCTTGACCTGCAATTCTTCCTGGGAGCATGACGTTTTCCAGTGCGCTAAACTCGTCCAATAACCCATGAAATTGAAATACAAAGCCCATGTGTTTATTTCGATACATCGATTTAGTCTTTTCAGAACAGTTTAAAAGTTCACTATTCAATAGCGTCAGGCTTGAATCAGATCTATCGTCCGGAGGCTCTAATCCACTTAAGATATTTAGAAGAGTGGTCTTACCTGCACCTGAAGCTCCTGTAATTGCAATAATTTCGGCTTTATTGACAACAATCGAAACACCATTTAAAACTGGTTTGTTTTCGTAATGCTTATAAAGATTTTGGCCTTTTAAAATCATTGTTCTGATGTAACTTCACGCAAAATAAAGATTATGAAAGAGAAAATTTACTTTGCGAGCGGATGTTTTTGGTGTACCGAGGCGGTATTTCAAAGAGTTCATGGGGTGGTGAATGTAAAGCCCGGATATATTGATGGACTATTTCGAAATCCGGCATATCGCGAGGTATGTACCGGAAGAACAGGTCATGCAGAGTGTGTTGAAATTGAGTATAAAACAGCTGTAATCAGTATTGCTGAACTACTAGAAATCAATTTTGCTACTCATGATCCGACTCAGCTTAATGCTCAGGGTAATGATAAAGGAACTCAATATAGAAGTGGAATTTACTGCACCACTGAAGAGCAGAAGAGTGAAACATTGAAGTTTATTGAACTTCTCGAAAAGGAGCAGGTCTTCGATAAACCTATAGTCACTGAAATTAAAATGGCGACAGAATTTTTCGAAGCCGAATTAGAACACCAGAACTACTACAGCACACACAAAGAACAACCTTATTGTCAGTGGGTCATCCATCCCAAAATTGAAAAATTGGAGAAGTACTTTTCGGACAAGTTGAGCTAATCCTTCAATATCCTCAAACGTTTGAGCATTTTCTTTTCAAAAGCCCAGAAGAACTTGAATTGACCGAAGATCCATCCGAATAATACAAGTAGAACTTGATATAAGGGAAAAATTAATATGATTCTTAGTGGCCAGTAAAGGATCGGATTGGTTTCTGAGTATATTCCAAAAAAATGTACCACAGGGCCAGCTATTTTGGAAGCTGTACTACCGGTAATGGCAAAAACAATAAAAATGATTGCCAATTGCAAGTTGGAGGTTATTTGCCACTTTTCTTTGAGTCGTTTCATGAAAGAAGTTTTTTATGCATTATCCGTATATTCTATGATATCGGTTAATACCTTGACACTTTCCAAGGAAAGGGCATTATACATCGATGCTCTATATCCGCCAACAAGTCGATGACCTTTAATTCCAACAATGTTTTCTTCCTTACATTTTAGATCAAAAGCTTCTGCTATAGCCGGATTCTCTATGGTGAAGGTGATATTCATTTCTGATCGACACTCTCTACCAGCAAAGCCTTTGAAGTGGGCACTTTTATCAAGAGTGTCATACAGAAGTGCTGCCTTTTTTGCATTGTTCTCTGAAATTACTGAGATCGTTTTTTCTTCAAGCCATTTAAGATTTAAAAGGCTCGTGTAAATCGAAAAAACCGTAGGAGTGTTAAACATAGAATCGGCCTCAATATGCTTTCTATAGTCTAACATTGACAATTGGTTTCTGCTTACGATCTGCTCTATAAATTGATTTTTGATCACTACGATGGTTGTACCGGCAGGTCCAATATTTTTTTGAGCCCCAGCATAGATTAGATCAAATTGGCTATAGTCTCTAAAGGTTGAGAATATATCAGAACTCATATCGATGATGGATGGGCTGCCTAAGGTGTCAAATTCCTTGAATTGTGTTCCGTAAATTGTATTGTTACTTGTGAGATGAATGTAGTCGTATCCTTTTGTTGGTAGAGTTTCTAATTCTTTTTTGTTAGGTACTGATTTATAATCGACGGTTTCGCCATCGAAAAGTAGGGATACTGCTCCGATCTTTTTTGCTTCAGCAATCGCCTTTTTACTCCATACTCCTGTATTGATGTAACCTGCACCTTTACTCAAAAAGTTATAGGGAGCCATAGCAAATTGAAGTGATGCCCCACCGTGCATAAATAGTGCTGTATGGGTTTTGCTTGAAAGACCCATTAATTTCAGCAGAAGATCTCGAGCTTCCTCGATGACTTCAACAAAAGCCTTAGATCGGTGGCTTATTTCTAGAATGGAAAGCCCTGATCCATTAAAATTCTTCACGGCTTCTGCAGCCTCTTCAAAGACTGTACTCGGTAAAATACAAGGACCTGCACCGAAATTGTGTGATTTGATCATTGGTTAGGACAATAAGAATTGCAAGGTATCAATTTGGTCTGCAAAATCCCACAATTTAGGTTGCTGTGTTTGACCAAAGTGCACCTCATTGGATGAAAAGCTTTCAGAGGAGACAATACATTGGATCTGTTCTCTATGTTCTTGAATGTAGCTGTTAACCTCAGTTAGATTTTCATAAAAATTATAATGTAGAACACCTAAAGGTGACTTTAGCGCAGGATTATTCTGAAGAAGAATAAATTCAAAGTCGATAAACGAGTCACCATTCATCAGTGCTATCGCTTTGTGGTAGTCGTAGTTGTTTGCGTATTTATTATGATTAATGACTGTGGCATAGGCTTTAAACGCATTTTTCAAACGATCAAAATCAAAGGAGCGCGGCACCCAAAGTTGAGTAACGTTTCGACACCCTAATCCGAAGTATTGAAAAACATCATTTGCTAAATTTTTCAATTCAGTGTCTGTAGTGTCTTGCTTTACAATAGCCAGGGAACTTCGGTTTTTTCTGATAATGTTTGGAAATTTCGAAAAGTAATGATCAAAATAGCGAGCACTATTATTACTTCCTGTAGCGATAACGTGGGTGAATCCCTGAGCTTTTGTCTCACAAATTTCAAAATATTCCGAAGCTGCTGGGTTGATCTTTCCTATTTGATCAATGAAGTATTTGATCAGAAGGGCGTCTTTTGAAGAGACCTTAATCATCGATTTTGATCCAGACAAAAAGGAACAAACCACATCGTGCATGCCAACGAGCGGAATATTTCCGGCCAGAATAAGCAGTACTACCTTATCATTCTTTTTCTCAAAAAGCTGAGCATCATAACCACTTATAAATTGTTTTAAATGGTTGTTTTCTAATAGAATAGCCCAAGAAGATAAGCTTTGTATTGTGCTTTCAATAGTAAACCATGGATTGCTTTGATTTACCTTGCTCAATAGGGTTTCAAAAGTCGCATTATACGGTGAGTTATTTAACTCAAATCGTATCATCTCCCCGAGGTCTGCTAAGACTTGAATTCTTTGATTTAATGATAGAACCTTCATTTGTTTACTATCTAGAGTGTAGCTAATTTTGCACAAAAGTAATACATCATCTCATGGCAATCATTATCACTGACGAATGCATCAATTGTGGAGCTTGTGAACCAGAGTGTCCGAATACAGCAATTTATGAAGGCGCAGATTCGTGGAGGTATAGTGATGGAACCAAACTAACTGGAAAAGTTTCGTTGAATAACGGTGATAACATTGACGCAGATTTAGCTCAGGAAGCAATAAGTGATGAATTTTATTATATCGTTCCAGATAAGTGTACCGAATGCGTAGGGTTTCATGAAGAGCCTCAATGTGCTGCCGTATGCCCTGTTGATTGTTGTGTTCCCGACCCAAATGTGGTAGAGACTGAAGAGGTGCTTCTTGCCAAGCAAAGACTGATGCACCCTGATTAATATTCCTAACCCTTTATTTTTATGAAAGCAGGTATTGTAGGTTTGCCCAATGTGGGAAAATCGACCCTTTTTAATTGTCTGTCTAACGCAAAGGCACAAAGCGCGAATTTTCCCTTTTGTACCATCGAACCTAACGTTGGGGTTGTAAACGTCCCAGACCCTCGTCTTGAAGTTTTGGAGTCCCTCGTTAACCCTGAACGAGTAATCCCTGCCACGGTTGAAATTGTAGACATAGCTGGCCTTGTCAAGGGAGCTTCTAAAGGAGAAGGTTTAGGAAATCAGTTTCTTGGAAACATTCGAGAAACTGACGCTATTATTCATGTTCTCAGATGTTTCGAAGATCCTAATATTGTTCATGTGGATGGTAGTGTTGATCCTATCAGAGATAAGGAAACGATTGATATCGAATTACAACTTAAAGATTTAGAAAGCGTTGAAAAACGCTTAGAAAAAGTAAGTCGAGCCGCTAAAACAGGGAATAAAGAAGCCCAAAAGGAGAAAGACGTCCTAGACCAATTGAAGAGCTGTTTAGAATCCGGCAATTCTATCCGAACCCTTTCCTTCGAAAATAATGATCAGCAAACTTTTGTAAGCTCACTTCAGTTAATTACGGATAAACCAGTGCTTTATGTTTGCAACGTCGATGAATCGGCTGCTGCTACAGGTAATGCCATGGTCGAACGTGTTAAAGAAACGGTTGCCTCAGAAAATGCAGAAGTAATTGTTCTTGCGGTAGGTACTGAGGCCGATATCACAGAGTTAGAATCTTATGAGGAACGACAAATGTTCTTAGAGGATATGGGATTATCTGAACCTGGTTCTGCAAAACTTATTCGAAGCGCCTATAAACTTCTCAATTTAGAAACTTACTTCACTGCTGGGGTAAAAGAAGTGCGAGCCTGGACCATCAAAGTGGGAAGCACGGCACCAGTCGCTGCCGGAGTAATTCACACTGACTTTGAAAAAGGATTTATTCGTGCAGAGGTGATCGCCTTCGAGGATTACAAACACTATGGAAGCGAACAAAAGGTAAAAGAGGCCGGAAAAGTTCGTGTAGAAGGAAAAGAATACATGGTTAAGGATGGTGATGTAATGCACTTCCGCTTTAATGTGTAAAACTTCCTCAGTTTTTGTTAATTACTTCTAGGGCTCATAGGCTCTAAATGCTAGGGTTCCCCGTATATTGTAACTTCCTTAATTGATTTATGTCAAATACTCAATATACCGAAGATAATATACGATCGCTCGACTGGAGAGAACATATCCGGTTGCGACCAGGTATGTATATCGGTAAGTTAGGGGACGGATCTAGTGCTGACGATGGAATTTACATTCTACTAAAAGAAATTTTAGATAACAGTATCGATGAATTTGTCATGGGTGCTGGTAAAACCATCGAAATTTCGATTAAAGACCAACGGGTGATTGTAAGAGATTACGGTCGGGGTATTCCTCTCGGAAAGCTCGTAGACGTGGTTTCAAAGATGAACACGGGTGGAAAGTATGATACCCGTGCTTTTAAAAAATCTGTAGGTCTTAATGGAGTAGGTACTAAAGCAGTTAATGCGCTCTCTACCTATTTCAAGGTGAGCTCCTTTAGAGATAACAAAGAGCGTCATGCAGAGTTTGAAAAAGGGGTCCTCTCAAACGACAATGAATCAGATTCGAAGCAACGCAAAGGCACTCGAACCGAATATGTCCCTGACGCAGATATCTTTAAAAATTTCAGATACCGTGATGAATATGTAGAGCGGATGCTGAAAAACTATGTGTATCTCAATCCGGGATTAACCATCGTTTTTAATGGAGAAAAGTTCTATTCTGAAAATGGATTAAAGGACTTACTCGAAGACCAAAATCCATCAGAAGATTTTCTTTATCCGATCATCCACCTTAAAGGAGATGATATTGAGGTTGCCATTACTCATTCTAAAACCCAGTATAACGAAGAATACCATTCGTTTGTTAATGGTCAGCACACTACCCAAGGAGGTACGCATCAAGCTGCATTTAGAGAAGCAATCGTTAAAACTTTAAGAGATTTTTACGGCAAAAATTACGATGCTTCAGATATTAGAAAGTCTATCATTTCTGCTATTGCCATAAAGGTAATGGAGCCGGTTTTCGAAAGTCAGACTAAAACCAAACTGGGATCTACTGATATGGGAGGTGATTTACCTACCGTTAGAACCTATGTGAATGATTTTATTGGTCATCATTTAGACAATTATCTTCATAAAAATCCTGAAGTTGCTGATCAAATTCAGCGTAAAATTCTTCAGGCCGAAAAAGAGCGAAAAGAACTATCTGGGATTAGAAAATTAGCTAAGGAACGTGCTAAAAAAGCTAGTCTACACAATAAGAAATTGAGAGATTGCCGTGTACATCTCACCAACTTGAAAAATGATCGACGTCTCGAATCTACCTTGTTTATTACCGAGGGAGACTCTGCTTCAGGATCGATTACCAAATCTCGTGACGTAAATACTCAAGCTGTTTTTAGTTTAAGAGGAAAACCTTTGAACTCATACGGGATGAGCAAAAAAATCGTTTATGAGAATGAAGAATTTAATTTGCTACAAGCAGCCTTAAACATTGAAGATTCAATGGAGGATTTACGATATAACAATATCGTAATTGCTACTGATGCGGATGTTGATGGAATGCACATACGACTGCTTTTAATTACGTTCTTTTTGCAGTTCTTTCCTGAATTAATTAAGGAGAATCACTTATATATTCTTCAAACCCCTCTTTTTAGAGTTCGTAATAAGAAGAAGACGATTTATTGCTACAGTGAAACAGAGCGAATAGAAGCTATTGCTGAATTAGGTACTAAACCTGAAATTACACGATTTAAAGGTTTAGGTGAAATTTCACCCGAAGAGTTCAAACATTTCATCGGTGAGTCGATTCGTCTAGAGCCGATACTTCTCGATAAAGCGATGAGCATTGATCAGTTACTCAATTTTTACATGGGTAAGAATACTCCTGATCGTCAAGAATTCGTAATTAATAATCTTAAAGTTGAACTAGATCTAGTTGATGAGCGAGCTACCACCGAATGAATTAAATCAAGATTCTGAACCGAATGAACGGATGGTTACCGTTTCGGGGATGTATCAAGATTGGTTTCTTGATTATGCTTCCTATGTGATATTAGAGCGTGCAGTTCCTGCTATCGAAGATGGGTTTAAACCCGTTCAACGCCGAATTCTTCATGCCTTGAAAGAGCTTGATGATGGAAGGTACAATAAGGTTGCAAATGTCGTTGGCCATACAATGCAATACCATCCGCATGGTGATGCAAGTATCTCAGATGCAATGGTACAAATCGGGCAAAAAGAATTACTTATTGATACTCAAGGAAACTGGGGTAACATACTTACAGGTGATGGTGCGGCAGCTTCTAGATATATAGAAGCTAGGCTTACCAAATTTGCATTAGACGTCGTTTATAGCCCAAAGATTACCGATTGGCAAAGTTCTTATGACGGAAGAAAGAAGGAACCTGTTCATTTGCCAGTAAAGTTCCCGATGCTACTTGCTCAAGGGGCTGAGGGTATTGCAGTAGGTTTATCTACCAAAATTCTTCCACATAATTTCATTGAACTTATTGACGCCAGTGTGGCGTATTTGAATAATCGAAGTTTTTCGTTGGTGCCTGATTTCCCTACCGGAGGTATTGTTGATGCCACCCAGTATAACGATGGTTTACGAGGGGGGAGAGTTAGAGTCAGGGCGAGAATTGAAATTCAGGACAAGTCGACGCTTGTTATACAGGAAATACCCTACGGCACCAACACCTCTTCTCTTATAGACTCTATTTTAAAGGCTAATGATAAGGGGAAGATTAAAATTAAAAAGGTAGAAGATAATACTGCAGAAAATGTAGAAATCTTAATACACCTACCCACTGGGATTTCCCCAGACAAAACGATTGATGCTCTTTATGCGTTTACTTCTTGTGAAGTTTCTATTGCCCCATTGGCCTGTGTAATCGAAGATCATAAGCCTGCATTTATTGATG
This sequence comes from Flavobacteriaceae bacterium, assembly GCA_018623195.1. Classification (GTDB taxonomy): domain Bacteria; phylum Bacteroidota; class Bacteroidia; order Flavobacteriales; family Flavobacteriaceae; genus UBA3478. Next base: position 58,412 of record JAAZVY010000001.1, read on the forward strand.
TAAAAACAATATTAAAGCGCTCCACCGATCATACGGTGGAATTATTAAAGTCTGAACTTGAAATTCAATTAAAAGAGCTTCAAGAACAATGGCATTTTTCTTCGTTGGAACGTATTTTCATTGAAAATCGAATCTATCGAGAGATTGAAGAAGAAGAAACCTGGGAAGGGGTAATTTCTGCAATTGATAGAGGGCTTCAACCTCATATTACTCACCTGAAAAGAGCGGTTACCGAAGAGGATATCGTAAGACTTACTGAGATTCGAATCAAGCGTATTTCTAAGTTTGATATCGATAAAGCAGCTGCATATATTGAATCATTAGAGGATCAAATTGATGAAGTAGAAAACCATCTCGCTCACATTGTTGATTTTGCCATTAATTACTTCAAATCACTGAAAAAGAAGTACGGTGAAGGAAAAGAACGCAAATCAGAATTAAGAGTTTTTGATACCATAGAGGCCACTAAAGTGGTTATCCGAAACCTTAAACTTTATGTGAATAGAGAGGAAGGTTTTGTAGGTACTGGGCTTCGTAAAGATGAATATGTCGCTGACTGTAGTGACATTGATGATTTTATCGTCTTTTTTGCTGATGGATCAATGCAGGTTAGTAAGGTCGATTCTAAAGTCTTTGTAGGTAAAGAAATCATACACGTTGGCATCTTCAAGAAAAATGATTCGCGAATGGTGTACAACATGGTTTATAAGCTTCCTAAGAAAGGGCCTTCATTTATAAAAAGGTTCGCAGTGACCTCTGTGACTAGAGACCGCAAATATTCATTAACCTCTAATGTTGAGGATTGTCAGGTCTTGTATTTTAGTGCTAACCCGAATGGGGAAGCCGAAACCATAACGGTTTTCCTAAAACCTACAGGAAGTATTAAAAAGTTGAAATGGGATATTGATTTTGCAGATATCCTGATTAAAGGGAGAGGGTCAAAGGGTAATTTGGTTTCGAAACATACCGTTAAGAAAATTGAATTTAAAGATTCTGGTAAATCAACTCTAAAACCTCGTGAACTTTGGTATGATTCGATCACTAGAAGATTGAATTCTGAAGATAGAGGTGAGTATTTGGGTGCCTTCAAAGGAGATGATCTCTTACTGATCGTTACCTCTGATGGAATGGTGAAAACCGTTACTCCGGATTTAGCACTTCACATGCCCGACAACTTGTTGCGATTAGAAAAGTGGATACCTGCAAAACCTCTATCAGTATTATATTACGAGGGAGAAAGAGAGCGATACTTTTTAAAGCGATTCTTAATAGAGCAAGAATTGAAAGAGGAGCTGGTTATCAGTGAATCGAAAGGATCTGAATTAATCTCATTTTTGACTGATCATCGCCCAATCCTTCGTTTAGAGTTTGCTAAGCCAAGAGGAAAAGATCCATTACCCGACTTAACTATCAATGTAGAGGATTTTATTAGCGTTAAGGGGATTAAGGCTCTAGGTAATCAGGTCACCACAAATAAGATCAAACAAGTGCATGTTGAAGACTCTTTACCTTTCGAGGAAGCAGAGATTGATAAGGATGAGATCGATGAGTCAAACAATGAAGGTTCAAATGATGATGGTGATTCACAAAATAAAGGAGGAGAACTAACTCTTTTCTAAAGACCGTATTTTTTTAGCATAGCCTCTCATTTTGATAGGTTCAGATAAGTATCCATATTCAAATCGATAACCATTCACATCGGTTTCAAGAATTTTGATATGAATAGCCTCCTTTTCCTGATTATTTTTTGGGTTTTTATTTCGAAGAATCATTTCACAATCATTAATCCATCTTACCGAGGAAGTATCTACTTGATTTTGAAATCGATCAATCTCGTAGTCTTCATGTCGCTCAAAAATAGAAATTAAGGTGTCTGAGTCTGTGATTGCCACGAATTCAAAAATCCCAGTTTTAAAATCTGAACAATTTCTTTCAGGTGCTCTAAAACAAGAGCTAAAGAAAAGAAGAACAACGAATAAAGATAAAGGTGATTTCAAGCGTATGAATTTGATTCAAATACAAATATACTATTACCTTGCGTGAGATGTTTAAAGAACGTTATTTTCCAAGTAGTCGCCTGAATGGTTGGCTAACAGCCCATGCGATTCAAACTGAAATTATTGGTAACTCTGAGCTAGGAAAACCCATTCATGCGATACGTTTAGGAGTGGGTCCTGTTAAGATTCTTATGTGGTCACAAATGCATGGCAATGAATCAACCACAACCAGAGGATTACTTATCTGGCTTGAAAAGTATCTTCAATCTCCTTCTTACCATGAAGAGTTAAGCCTTCTTATTATACCACAACTAAACCCTGACGGTGCCGATAGATATACGCGAGCCAACGGAAAGGGTATAGATCTTAATCGTGATGCACTTACTCAGTCACAAAGCGAGATTAAGACTCTCATGCGAGTCGTTGAAGAATTTCAACCTGATTACAACCTGAATTTACACGATCAAAGAACCCGATTTACGGTTGGTGATACCGATAAGGAAGCCGCTTTATCCTTTCTGTCAGCTGCAGCCGATAAATCTCGTAAGATAACTCCTACACGAATTTTAGCTATGCGTCTGATTAATCATATGGTATCATCTTTACCTGACGATTTTAAGATGTATGTGGGAAGATATGACGACGGTTTTAACCCAAATTGTACTGGGGATTACTTTCATGCTAAAGGTATACCGACCGTGCTTTTTGAGGCCGGTCAATTAGGTAAGGATTATACAAGAACAGAGGTTGCGTCGATTATTGCCCAATGCTTGTCGAATCTTTTAGAATTTTTATCTAAACCAATACCTGAACAATCAAACGAGGTAATTTTTAAAGAATATTGTCAAATACCAGAAAACAAAACGAATAGTTACGACGAACTAGTCATTACAGAGCAGTATCAATTCTATGTAAGATATATCGAGGAGCTAGTTAATAATCAAATAGATACTTTCTTTGAATTCACCTCAAACGATAAGGTGGATTCAAGTATTTTAAACTTTAGACAAATTTTAGACTATCGAAAGGCAACACTCGAGGAACAGCAATTAATTAGTCTGAGATTAAGTAAATATCTTGAAAATGAATAATTCTTAGAAATTTTGAATAAAATTGAATTATTTGTAAGATTTTCTTCAGTTCTGTAGTATTTTTGCCGAAAATTCAAGAAAATGCCAAAGGTTAAATTAGACGAGATTGATCACCAAATACTGGATATGTTAATTGAGAATACTCGTATTCCTTATACTGACATCGCCAAAAAACTTTTGATTTCAGCCGGAACCGTTCATGTACGTGTTAAAAAAATGGAAGATGCTGACCTTATTAAAGGGTCATCGTTGACTTTAGATTATGAAAAATTAGGTTATTCATTTATCGCTTACGTCGGAATTTTTCTAGAAAAGACGCACATGACCAAATTTGTTCTTGAGCGTTTGGCTGATATTCCATACGTTACTGTAGCGCATATTACCACCGGTAAGTTTAATATCTTCTGCAAGATCAGAGCTAAGGATACTACTCATGCAAAAAATATCATTTTTAAAATTGATGATATCGATGGTGTAAGTAGAACGGAGACAATGATTGCCATGGAGGAGTCGATCAATGACAAAAAGCGACTCATGCATACGATCTTTAGAGAGTTATAAAATGATCTCTTTATAATAGGAGAAGGCTTTTAGTACATCGTCAGCCTCAAGGGGTACATCATAGACTGCTTTTCCTATTTTTTCTAACCCAACAAAACGAACACTACCGTGTTCGTTTTTTTTGTCCTGCTTGGTAAGTTCAATGATCGCTTGGTAATCATCAGGGTTGACTGTTGGTAAGTCATAAAGGCTCTGAATATGTTTAGTGATGGTTACTAAGTCCTCATTAGGTAAACCTAACCTTGTATAGGACAGGTACGCCTCTAGAATCATTCCGACCGCGATAGCTTCCCCATGTAGTAAAGAGGAAGGAGTTTCGAGGTAAAAACTCTCTATCGCATGGCCTAGGGTATGTCCAAAATTTAAAATCTTTCGTAGACCTTTTTCAGTAGGGTCTTGAGCGACCACAGCCTGTTTAATGGAAACAGAATCACTAATAAATGACATCAAATCATTAAAATTAGAAATTACCTCGTCGAAATGCTTCGGGTCGTAGATAAGACCGTGTTTGATCATCTCTGCAGCCCCACTGCGAATTTGATTCGCTGGTAAACTCTTTAAAAATATAGAATGAACCCAAGTGAATTCGGGAGCTGAGAAAACACCAATTTGATTTTTAAAACTTCCGAAATCCACTCCTGTTTTTCCGCCTGTAGAAGCATCAACCATCGCAAGTAGGGTAGTGGGGATGTTAACAAATCTGATTCCTCGTTTGTAGCAACTCGCAGCAAAACCTCCTAAGTCAGTTAGAACACCACCGCCTAAATTGATAAGGAGTGCTTTTCTATCTGCATTGACTTTTGTTAATTCTTGCCAGACAATATTGCAAGTTTCAATCGTTTTATGCGACTCACCTGTAGGGATAAGGATAAGGGTAAAATCTCGAAGATTCACCATTTCATTTAAAACAGGCAAACACAACTCTGCAGTGATTTGATCGCACAGAACAAAGGTTTTTGAAATGCCCGAATCTAGCATCAGCTTTTCAAAGGGTTCTACGCCTAAATAATCAAAATAGACTTCGTGAGTTTTCATAGGGGTTAAATATACTATGGTATGTTTAGAATAAGGACTCTTTGAAATATCTTTACTAAAAAAAGAGCATGAATTCAGATTTAAAGTTTGATAATACCGAGATTGCCTTTTCTCAAAAGTCCTCTTCCGAACTACGTAAAGCGTATTTAATGTTCAAAATGATGAGCAATCCGAGATGGGTTTCTTTAGGTTCTAACTTGGCTCTTTTCGGTTTAAAGACTAGGCTACCATTGATACCGCAAATTATTAAGTCAACCGTTTTTAGACAGTTTTGTGGAGGTGTTAATCGCTCAGATTGTTCAGATTTAGTTTCTGATTTGAATCAAAATGGGGTAAAGGCCATTTTAGATTATTCTGTAGAAGGTCAAGAATCTGAAGTACAATACGACAAGAAAACGGCTTCGATTATAGATTCACTCCAAACGGTAAATGGAAATGATGGGGAGGCCTTTGGTGTATTTAAACCAACGGCAATAGGTGCTTATTCGGTCTTCGAAAATGCTTTAAATACGGATGCTAACCAAGATACCAAGGAGGCGTTTGAACGTATTCGTAAACGATATGTATCGATATTTAATGAGGCTGCTAGATTGAAGGTGAGAATCCTTATTGATGCGGAAGAAACTTGGATGCAGGATTCGGCTGATCTTTTGGCCCTAGAAATGATGGAAAGATTTAATACGAATGACCTTATCGTATATAATACCTTTCAAATGTATCGCCATGACCGGCTAGAGGTCTTAAGTTCATGGATATCTACCGGAAGAAATAAAGGGTTTAAAGTTGGGGCTAAACTTGTTAGAGGAGCCTATATGGAAAAGGAGCGGGAAAGGGCTTTAAAATTGGGGTATAACTCACCTATCTGTAAAGACAAACAAGCAACGGATAATAATTTCGACAATGCTATCCATTTAGTCTTTGAAAATATAGATCACTGCGGTTTAGTGATAGGTTCTCATAACGAAGCGAGTACCCTGCTTACGAGCACCCTTATGAAAGAAAAAGGGATTGAGCCTGGAGACCCAAGGATTTCATTTGCGCAACTATTTGGTATGAGCGATCAAATCACCTATAATCTTGCTGCTCACTCTTACAACGCCATAAAATTAATCCCTTATGGCCCTATCAGAGATGTGTTACCTTATCTCATAAGAAGGGCAGAGGAAAATACTTCTGTTGCCGGTCAAACGGGGAGAGAATTGACTCTGATTACCAAGGAATTAAAGAGAAGAAAAATTCTGAACTAACCTTATTCAATCAGCCTCACTCCTTCCGGGCAACGAGCGATTCTGTATTCAATACCAGCACTTTCAAAAAGGTATTGCTTACAAGGTTCTTTTCGAGGTTCACTTCTTTTGAAGTCGATAGAGGCGTCTTCTAGGAGTTTTGCAATTTTTAAACTATCCTGTCCCTTTATCACATTCGCGGTTCTTAGATCCTTGACAACTCTACAATTAGGTAAATAACAAAAGTCTACACCTTGGCCATCGGTTTTTTTATCAACGATAAACCACAAGAAAACTGAACCAATTCCTAATCCAATAAGATACCAGAATAATCGCTTAAGGAAAGCCATATTAGAGTGTTAATAGCGAAAGATTTCGAAAGGGTAAAGGAAACCAATCGGCTACAAAGTTACTAGTTAAATAACCGTTATAGGTATAAACACCTGACTGTAATTCTTGAGAATTTTTAAATCCTTCTGGCACCCCTCCATTCGAAGTCAATTTAAGAAGATAGGAAACCACTAATGCGTTGAGCGCGATAGAGGAGGTTTTAGGGTATCTCGATGGAATATTAGGAACCCCATAATGAATTACGTCATAAATAACACGAATAGGATCGTCATGGGTGGTTAGCTCTGAAGTTTCGATACACCCTCCACTGTCGATACTAACATCGACAATGATTGATCCTGATTTCATTTGAGCAACCATAGATTCTAAAACAACTATCGGAGCTCTTTTTTCTCCCGTAAGGGTTCCAATAACAACATCCGCGGTTTTAAGATGCTTCGATATTCCCTCTTGGGAAAGGGTAGAGGTATGTAAATTAGGTCCTATGTTGTTTCGAGCACTTCGTAATTTTGATAAATCATTATCGTAAAGCGTTACATCGGATCCTAAAGATAATGCCGTTCGAGCAGCTTCTACTCCTGTAGTTTGTGCTCCTATAACCACGGTTTGAATGGGAGGAACACCAGTAATACTTCCGAAAAGCAAACCTTTACCTTTATTAGAGGCAGAGAGTAATTCAGAGGCGATATGTATGGCACTTTGCCCAGCAATCTCACCTAAACTTTCAACAAAAGGAAAATGATTAGATCCTTCTCGAATAAATTCTAAACCAATAGCAGTAATCTTCTTTTCAAGAAGCTTTTCAAAGTAGGCTTTTTCTTTAGTTTTTATCTGAAGTGCGGATAAAAGGGTACAGCCTACCGGAATCTTATCAATTTCTTCTAAGGTAAACGGGTCTATCTTGACAATAAACGGTGAGCCAAATACTCTTTTGTCATCGGCTGTAACTTCAGCACCCGACTCAGAGTAAGACCGATTATCATATCCTGCATGTAATCCTAAATCCTTCTCGATGATAATTTCATGGCCTAATTGACAGAGCTGTTTAACTCCTTCAGGTGTGATTGCCACTCTTCTTTCTTGAAGTATTGAAGCTTTTGCAAAGCTTACCACTAGACGCTCCTTAGAATGGTTAACCCAAAGTCTTTCTTCTTGAGGTATAAGTTCAGATCTTGAAAATGGAGATTTACTCATGCTGGGAAAAATACAAAATCAAGAACGATAAACGCTCAATTTTCGCCGATTCTGTGAAGTGATTTCAATCGCGATCTTAATTGCTTTAGGATTAAATAGAGAAGACATACGTTCTGACCATTCAATAAAGATTAAACTGTTCGATTCTAAATATTCGTCGAAACCAATATCATAAAGCTCTTCTTCGTTTTCGACTCGATAAAGATCGGCGTGAAATATAGGCTTGTGGTTAGGTAATTCATAAGTATTCACCAGGGAGAAGGTAGGGCTACTAATCGCATCTTTTACTCCTAAAATCCGTAAAACGGCCCTTATTAATGTGGTCTTTCCTGCACCCATTTCTCCTTCCAAATACACTTCACCTTTAGAAGGTAATTGTTTAACAATCTCCGAAGCGTATTGGTCGATATCTTCTAAGGTGTACTCAAGTACAAGGTCGGGATGTGCTTTCTTGCCTACTGACATATTTATGGTCATCTTTGTGACTCTATAAGTATCAAAGATAGTGTTGTCTAGCCATAAATTAAAGGTGTTTAATGACCCGATATACGGTTCTGTCGCCATTCCTTCTCCACTTATTCTTCAAGTAATCTCTCATCCTTTTTTTCAAAGGTTAAGACGAATTTCACAAATGGGTCTTTCCTATTTGGTTTATCCCGGTGCGCATCATACACGTTTTCATCACGCTTTGGGAGCGATGAATTTAATGCAAAGAGCTATTGATACTTTGACTCTCAAAGGAGTGAGTATTTCTTCAGAAGAGAAGCAGGGATTGTTATTAGCGATTTTACTTCATGATATCGGCCACGGTCCATTTTCTCATGCCTTAGAAGAAAAGTTAATTTCAAAACATCATGAATCTCTTTCTTTAGGATTTATGGAGCTTTTGAACGAAGAATTTGATGGTCAACTCGATAAAGCAATCGCCATTTTTAAAGGTGAGTCGGATAGACCATTTTTAAATCAGCTAGTTTCGAGTCAGCTTGATATGGACCGCCTTGATTATCTGAAACGAGATAGTTTCTTTGCTGGTGTAACAGAAGGAAATATCAACTCAGAACGTTTGATTAGCACCATAAATGTGGTTAATGATTCTCTGGTTATAGAAGAGAAGGGAATTTACTCGGTTGAGAAGTTTCTAATGGCGCGTCGCTTTATGTACTGGCAAGTTTACCTGCATAAGACCAGTATCGTTGCTGAAATTATGCTCGGGAAGATCATTCAAAGAGCCAAAGAATTGATTAATCGTGGGGAACTTGTGGAGGGGCCACCGAATCTCATGTACTTTTTAAATCAGCAATTTTCAAAGAATAGCAATAAAGAAATTACGTTTCATCAATTTGCTGCGCTCGATGATATCGATATTATGGCTTGTATTAAAAGATGGTCAAATCACAGCGATAGCATTCTAGCTCGTCTTTGCAGTGGAATTCTCAATAGAGATCTACTTGAAGTTAGATTTAGAGAAGAACGAGCGAGTAAAAAAGAATTGGCAGTATTAAAGACAGAGGTTGCAAAGGAATATAATGTGAGCTTCAGTGATGCACACTATCTCGTTTATGACGGTACACTTTGGAACTTAGCTTACAACCCTAACAAACAACCCATTCGGATTCTCTTTAGAGGAGGTGAGGTTATGGATTTTATGCAGGCGAGTCGTTATGCGGGAGCTGGTGCATTTAGTGTAAAACACGAGAAGAACTATATCTGTTCACCTAAACTTCAACTGCCATAAATCCTTACCTTTGCGCCGAATGAACTTTGATGTACAACAAATTGCTGATTGGATTGGAGCCGAGATCATTGGTGATCCTAGTCAAGTTATTGACCACTTTTCGGCAATTGAGGAGGGAAGCGAGAGGGGAATTTCTTTTTTGGCCAATCCGAAATATGAAAACTTTTTATACAGTACCGAAGCTTCTGCAGTTATTGTATCTCAAGACCTTAAACTTAGAGAACCGATTCAAACTACCTTGCTAAAGGTAGAGGATCCCTACCGTGCTTTTGCTCAGTTATTGAGAGCTTATGAGCAAGCCATAAAGCCAGAGTACCATGGTGTTGATAGCTCGTCGAACATTCATGAAAGTGCCTCTGTTGAAGCATCAGTATATGTAGGTGCGTTAGCGGTGATTGAAAGAGGAGCAAAGATTGGTTCAGAAACACAAATTCACTCTCAATCCTACATTGGTCGCAATGTTACCATAGGTGAGCGTTGTGAGATATACCCTGGTGTAAAGATCTATTCGGACACAGTAATTGGGGATGACGTTGTTATTCATGCAAATTCTGTAATCGGCGCACCTGGATTTGGATTCTCTCCAAATGAAAATGGGGGCTTCGATAAAATTCCTCAATTAGGAAAAGTAATCATCGAAGATGGGGTAGACATTGGTTCTTCATGCACTGTTGATCGAGCGACCTTTGGCGAAACCCGTATTTCAAAGGGTGTTAAACTCGATAACCAAGTACATTTAGCACACAATGTTCTTGTTGGTCCAAATACCGTAATCGCCGCCCAAACCGGTGTGGCAGGATCGACCAAGATTGGCAGTCAAGTCATGATAGGAGGTCAAGCAGGTATTGTGGGTCATATTGAAATTGGTGACGGAGCGAAGATCCAAGCTCAAAGTGGGGTTACTCGTAAAGTCAAAAACAACGAAAAGATTCAAGGCACACCAGCGATAGACTATAACACCTACAGCAAATCGTACATCCATTTTAAAAACCTAGTTTCTCTTGAAGCTAGAGTGAAAGAATTAGAACAAGTAAGCAATAAATCATCAAAGAAGTGAAACAAACTACTTTAGAGAGAGCGATAAGTATATCTGGTATTGGCCTGCATACAGGTCAAGAAGTAACCTTAACTTTTCAACCCGCTGAACCAGATACAGGGTTCGTTTTTAAAAGAGTCGATCTTGAAGGAAGTCCAGAGGTCCCTGCCTCTGCAAAGTGGGTGAACAAAACTCAAAGAAGCACTGTTCTAGATTGTAACGGCGTAGAGGTTCAAACTTCAGAGCACGTTCTGGCTGCATTAACTGGATTAGATTACGATAACGCGATTATTGAAATCAACGCTAGCGAACCACCTATTTTAGATGGATCGGCTAAATATTTTATAGAAGCTCTTGAAAAGGCAGGTAAAGTAGAACAAGAAGCAGAGCGTGAAGTTTATGTCGTTTCTGAACCGATTCATTACAAAGACGCTGAATCTGGATCTGAAATCATCATACTACCTTCTGAGAACTACGAGGTACAGGTGATGGTAGATTTTGGAACTAAAATTCTTGGGACCCAAAATGCTTCACTTTATTCCATTGAGGAGTTCAAAGAAGAAATTGCTGATGCTCGTACATTCAGCTTTTTGCATGACATCGAGATGTTACTAGATCAAGGTCTAATTAGAGGTGGGGATTTGAATAATGCCATTGTCTATGTAGATAAAGAACTCTCGGATGAGACCTTGAGTAAACTGAAAAAGGCCTTCGATAAAGAAGATATTCAGGTTACTCCAAACGGTATTCTCAATAACTTAGATTTGAAATATCCCAATGAAGCAGCAAGGCACAAATTACTTGATGTAATTGGGGATTTAGCTCTTATCGGAAGTAAAATACAGGGTAGGGTAATCGCTTGTAAACCCGGTCATTTGGTAAATACTGAGTTTGCTAAGGTGATGCAAAAGAAAATCAAGGACGAAAAGCGTAAGCGAGTGCCAAAAATCGATATCTACGCAGAACCTGTAATGGATACGGTACAGATCATGGATATGTTGCCGCATCGCCCACCATTTCTTTTAGTAGATAAGATTTTAGAACTAACTGACTCTAGGGTAGTAGGACTGAAAAATGTATCAATGAACGAAGCTTACTTTGTAGGTCATTTTCCAGGTGCCCCCGTAATGCCTGGAGTACTTCAAATCGAGGCTATGGCACAAACAGGAGGGGTTTTGGTCCTTAACACCGTTCCAGATCCAGAAAATTACCTGACCTTCTTCATGAAGATGGATAATGTGAGATTTAAGCACCAGGTTAATCCAGGAGACACCCTAATTTTCGATTGTGAGTTAATTACTCCTATTAGACGTGGTATCTGTCATATGAGGGCGTTGGCTTTCGTTGGAGATAAGCTTGTTTCTGAAGCTGAATTAATGGCCCAAATTGTAAAAACTAAATAAGTCTAGATGAATCAACCTTTAGCCTACGTACACCCGGGTGCGAAAATTGCTAAAAACGTTACTATCGAGCCCTTCGCAATGATTCACAATAATGTGGAAATCGGTGAGGGAACCTGGATAGGTTCCAACGTAACTATTATGGAAGGAGCAAGAATCGGTAAAAATTGTTTCATCTATCCGGGTTCAGTGATTTCTGCTCCACCGCAAGATTTAAAGTACTCAGGTGAGGATACCACAACGGTTATCGGTGACAATACTACGATTAGAGAGTGCGTTACCATAAATAGAGGTACCACGGATCGTTGGAAGACCACCGTTGGGTCTAACTGCTTGATTATGGCTTACTGCCATATCGCCCACGATTGTAATGTATCTGACGGATGTATTTTTAGTAATAACTCTACACTCGCTGGCCATGTAAATGTAGGACCTAATGTTGTTATGGCTGGAATGGTTGCCGTGCACCAATTTGTTTCTATCGGTCATCATTCCTTTGTAACAGGTGGTGCCCTTGTTAGGAAGGATGTTCCACCATTTGTAAAAGCAGCTAGAGAACCGCTTTCTTATGTGGGAGTTAATTCTGTAGGACTTAGAAGAAGAGGTTTTACACCCGAAAAAATTAAAGAGATTCAACAGATTTATCGAATTTTATATCAAAAGAATTACAATAACACCCAAGCCTTACAGATCATTGAAGCTGAAATGGAAGCTACCCACGAACGAGATGAAATACTCGAATTCATCAGAGCTTCTAAACGCGGTATCATGAAAGGCTATTTTAACAATTCATAATTTATGGCGTCAACTTCAGACATCCGAAAAGGACTTTGTATTCGTTACAATAACGATATCTACAAAATCATTGAATTCTTACATGTTAAACCTGGAAAAGGACCAGCATTCGTAAGAACTAAACTTAAAAGCGTAACCACTGGGAAAGTTCTTGACAACACCTTTTCTGCTGGGCATAAACTAGATGATGTTCGTGTAGAGACTCGTAGTTTTCAATTTCTCTACAGTGAAGGTTCGACTTATCACTTTATGAATACAGAGGATTACGATCAAATCACTCTTCAGGAAGAAGCTTTGGAGGCGCATGATTTACTTAAAGAAGGTGAGGTGGTAACTATTTTGTTTAATACAGAAGATAGCGCGCCATTATCAGTAGATATGCCCGCTAGCGTTGTATTAGAGGTTACTCACTCTGAACCTGGGGTTAAAGGTAATACAGCAACGAATGCTACCAAACCAGCCACAGTAGAAACAGGTGCAAGAATCAACGTCCCTTTGTTTATCAACGAAGGTGACAAGATCAAAATTGACACCGAAAAGAAATCATACATCGAACGAGTTAAAGAATAAACCAAATCAAAGGCAAATCTTTCCTTTGTCGTTTTTAAATTTGCAATCAAAATATAGATATGAGTGTATTAGTAAATAAAGATTCTCGCATAATTGTTCAAGGGTTTACAGGTACTGAAGGTACTTTTCACGCCGAGCAAATGATCGAATATGGAACTAATGTGGTAGGGGGGGTAACTCCGAGTAAAGGAGGACAAACTCATCTTGATCGTCCTGTTTTTAACACGGTCAGAGAGGCTGTAGAAAAGGCCGGAGCTAATACCTCAATCATTTTTGTTCCACCAGCATTTGCAGCAGATGCTATTATGGAGGCCGCAAATGCCGGGATTAAAGTAATTATCGCAATCACCGAGGGTATTCCTGTGGCAGATATGGTTAAGGTATACGATTATATCAAGCAATACGATTGCCGCTTAATTGGCCCTAATTGTCCGGGTGTAATTACTCCAGAAGAGGCTAAGGTCGGTATTATGCCAGGCTTTGTATTTAAAAAAGGAAAAGTGGGTATTGTTTCTAAATCAGGTACATTGACTTATGAAGCTTCAGATCAGGTGGTTCGCCAAGGATTAGGAGTTTCTACCGCTATCGGTATTGGAGGAGATCCAATCATTGGAACTACAACAAAAGAAGCACTGCAATTACTCATTGAGGATGAAGAAACAGATTGTGTTGTAATGATCGGTGAAATCGGAGGTCAATTAGAATCTGATGCTGCACATTGGTACAAAAACAGTGGTAGTAAAAAACCTGTTGTAGGTTTTATCGCTGGCGAGACGGCTCCTGCGGGTAGAACTATGGGGCATGCCGGTGCTATTGTTGGCGGTAGCGATGATACCGCACAAGCTAAGAAGCGAATTATGGCATCTTGTGGTATTCATGTGGTCGATTCTCCTGCAATGATAGGTGCTAAGGTAAAAGAGGTTTTAGCTTAATTAGAAAGAAATGTTATTAAAAGGTAAGACGGTTTTAATCACCGGTGCAAGTAGAGGTATAGGTAGTGGAATCGCTCGGGTATTCGCTCAAAACGGTGCGAACGTAGCATTCACTTATAGTTCAAGTGAAGCTCCCGCATTAGCATTACAAGACGAACTATCAAAACTCAGTGTTAAAGTTAAAGCTTACAAGAGTGATGCTTCTAGTTTTGAGGCCTGCGAAAAATTAGCTTCAGAGGTAATGTCTGATTTTGATTCATTAGACGCCCTTATTAACAATGCCGGAATCACCAAAGACAATCTTCTGATGCGAATGTCTGAAGAAGACTTCGATAAGGTAATAGAGGTAAATCTCAAGTCGATTTTCAATATGACTAAGGCTTTCCAGAGAGTCTTTTTAAAACAACGAAACGGTTCTATTATTAATATTAGTTCTATTGTTGGTGTCAAGGGTAATGCGGGTCAAGCGAACTATGCTGCTTCTAAGGCTGGTATGATTGGATTCACAAAAAGTATCGCTCTGGAACTGGGTTCAAGAAATATTAGAGCAAATGCTATTGCTCCAGGCTTTATTGAGACAGAAATGACCGATAAACTTGATGATGCTGTAGTAGAACAATGGCGTGCGGGTATTCCATTAAAGCGTGGAGGAACTCCTGAAGATGTTGCGAACGCTTGTTTATTCTTTGCATCTGATCTTTCTTCTTATATTACAGGTCAAGTCCTTCTTGTGGATGGAGGAATGTTAACTTAATTTAAAATGGAAATGGAACGTTTACCTAAATTTTTACTTCCTGGTGTAGTAGGTTTTTTCTTGTTGATTATCTTAATTTCTAAATCAGCGATTACCATCGGTCCTGGTAGAGCAGGTGTGCTTTACCGAACCTTTGCAGGTGGTGTAGTTACTGACAAAGCCCCAATGGGTGAAGGTTTTCATTTGGTAGCGCCATGGAATCGTGTATTTGTTTATGAGGTAAGACAACAAGAACTATTTGAAAAAATGAAGGTACTTTCTTCAAATGGTCTTGAAATTCAGATCGATGCGTCAGCATGGTACCAGCCGGTTTATGAGTCTTTAGGTAAGCTTCATAAAGAGAAAAGTGAGCAGTACGTAAATCGTATCTTACTTCCTGCAATAAGATCGGCAGCAAGATCAGTGGTGGGTAGGTATACCCCAGAGCAACTTTACTCCTCTAAAAGAGATGCTATTCAACAAGAAATTTTTGAGGAAACGAAAATGATTGTTGAAGACCAGTACATTCAATTGAACGAAATTCTCGTCAGAGATGTTACGCTACCTCCAACAATCCGAGAAGCTATTGAGCGCAAGTTAAAGCAAGAACAAGCAGCCTTAGAATACGAGTTTAGATTGGTAACTGCTGAAAAAGAAGCGCAAAGACAAATCATTGAGGCGCAAGGTAAGGCAGATGCTAACCGAATTTTAAGTGCTTCACTAACTGACAAAATCCTTCAAGATAAAGGTATCGAAGCTACTCTTAAACTTGCAGAATCACCTAATGCAAAAGTGGTGGTTGTGGGATCTGGAGAAAATGGCTTACCAATTATTCTTGGTAATAATTAGTGACAAATAAAAAACAAGTTTATTTTTGCAAGCATAATGAATAAGACAACACATCACCATCATCTATTTTACTGCGCTCAGGCGAGATAGGTTTGGTATGTGAATACTTTATACGATCCGTTTGAGCCTTGTGTTTAAGCGGATTTTTTATTTAAATCAATCATGGAACGACTAAAAATTGCAATTCAAAAGAGCGGAAGACTTCACGACGATTCGATCAAATTATTGAAAGAAGCGGGAATTTCTATTAATAATGGAAAGGATCAATTAAAGGCTCCGGCAACTAATTTTGCGTTAGAAGTATACTATTTGCGCAACGGAGATATTCCTAAGTATCTGCAAGATGGCGTAGTAGACCTAGCGATCATTGGTGAGAATTTACTTATCGAAAAAGGTAATAATATTGAGAGCGTTGAAAGAT
Source organism: Flavobacteriaceae bacterium (assembly GCA_018623195.1). Classification (GTDB taxonomy): domain Bacteria; phylum Bacteroidota; class Bacteroidia; order Flavobacteriales; family Flavobacteriaceae; genus UBA3478. Next base: position 74,338 of record JAAZVY010000001.1, read on the forward strand.
TAAAGTTTTCGAAATGTCGCGTGTGTATCGCTGTACCCAAGGGTACAGAATATAATGGACTTCAGGATCTTGAAAATAAGAGAATAGCTACCTCGTATCCGAATACACTTCGTTCTTTTCTAGATAGTAACCATATCAATGCCCATATACACGTCATTAATGGTAGTGTTGAGATTGCACCAAATATTGGATTATCTGAAGCTATATGCGATATCGTGAGTAGTGGTAGTACGCTTTTCAAGAACAACCTAAAGGAGGTTGAGACCTTATTGAAAAGTGAAGCTGTGCTTGCTGTTTCTCCTAAACTAGACCAGTCCAATGAAACTTTTCAAGAACTCTTATTTAGATTAAGAGGGGTATTACGAGCTAGAGAACATAAGTATGTACTAATGAATGTTCAAGAGGCCAATTTGCAGAAGGTCTTATCCTTACTGCCAGGAATGAAAAGTCCCACCGTTTTACCGCTGGCAGAGTCGGGATGGGTTTCGGTTCACACCGTAATCAAAGAAAAACGGTTCTGGTCAATGATCGGAAAACTCAAAAGTGCCGGGGCAGAAGGTATCTTAGTGAGTTCTATAGAAAAGATGTTCTTATAATAATGAAGACCTATAACAACCCTAAAAAAGAACTGTGGGCTGAAATAATTAAACGCCCCACGGCCTCCTATGAGGATTTATACCCACTAATAAGCGAGATATTTAATGAAGTCAAGCATCGTGGCGATGAAGCTTTATTGAACTATACCGAAAGCTTTGATAAGGTCAAATTAGATACGCTAATTATCAGTAAGGAAGAGGTTGATGAGGCAAAAGAATTAGTTGATCCGACTTTAAAGCAGGCGATACAAAAAGCAAAAAGGAATATTGAATCTTTTCACCAGGCGCAAAAGACCAAACCTATACATGTTGAAACTATGCCTGGAGTAGTTTGCGAGCAACGCAAGGTAGCTATTGAAAAGGTAGGAATTTATATTCCTGGTGGCTCTGCTCCATTATTTTCTACGGTTCTTATGTTAGCTATTCCTGCAAAGATCGCAGGCTGTGAATCAATCACATTGTGTACTCCGCCTAACCAATTGGGTAAGGTAGACCCTGCCATTCTATATACTGCATCACTTTGCGGAGTAGATCATCTATATAAAGTCGGTGGGGCTCAAGCCATCGCTGCCTTAACTAATGGCACCCAAGCTATTCCTGCCGTTGATAAGATTTTCGGTCCTGGAAACCAGTTTGTAACGGTAGCAAAACAATTCGCTACACAGCAGGGAGTATCAATAGATATGCCTGCCGGCCCTAGTGAATTACTCGTATTTGCCGATGAAACTTGTGTGCCTGAATTCGTAGCTGCAGATCTTTTAAGTCAAGCAGAGCATGGACCTGATAGTCAAGTAGTGTTAGTGTTATCTGATTTATCAAAGCTAAAAAGGATAGAAGAAGAAATTAAGATTCAACTGGCTAACCTACCAAGAAATGAGATTGCCACTAAGGCACTAGAAAACAGTAGCGTTATTCTTTTTGATGATCGAGTAAAGGCGGCTGAATTCATTAATTCATATGCTCCAGAACATTACATTATTGCCAGTGAAAAACCAGAAGATATGGTTACCCGGGTTAAAAACGCTGGTTCTGTATTTATAGGGAATTTCACTCCTGAAAGTGCGGGTGATTATGCATCAGGAACGAACCATACGCTACCCACGAATGGATTTGCCCGACAGTATAGTGGAGTTAATCTGGACAGTTACACAAAATCAATAACCTTTCAAAAGGTGAGTCCTCAAGGGATACGTGACCTTGGACCCATAGTTGAACAAATGGCGAGTGCTGAACAGTTGAAAGCCCACGAAAACGCGGTGACTCTTCGGCTTAAGTCTCTTTCTAATCAGGCTAACCAAGAAGCTGAAGGGTATGATATAGATGCAAATGTTAGAAGACATTTAATGAATTCTGAGGTGTACTCATCCGCTAGAAGTGAGTTCTCAAATAGTGCGACCTCTAAAATTTGGTTAGATGCGAATGAAAATCCTTTTGAGGGTAAAGCAACTAGATATCCTGATCCCTATCAATCAGTTCTAAAAGCTCGTATAGCAGAGCTATGGGGAATTAAAGAAAGCACCCTCTTTATTGGGAATGGAAGCGACGAGGTGTTGGATTTGATTATGCAATTGGTGGTTGAATCCAAACAACATAACGCACTGACTTTTAAGCCTTCTTACGGAATGTATAGTGTGTTAGCTGACAAGAACGATGTGGAGCTAATCACGGTATCGCTTAATGAGCAATTTGAATTAGATTGGAATCTATTCGAAAGTAAGATCAGTGGCAGAACCCAACTCGTGTTCTTGTGCAATCCTAATAACCCTACAGGAGGATTACTCGATTCGAAAAAACTTCAAAGATTTATCCGAGAAACCAATGCATTAGTGGTTGTTGATGAAGCTTATATCGATTTCTCTAGCGAGGAGAGCCTAGTAAGTAAAGTAAACGAGTATCCAAATCTCATCGTGGTGCGTACCCTATCAAAAGCCTATGGCCTAGCAGGTGCACGACTAGGGATTGCCGTTGCTCATCCCAAAATTATCGGTTGGCTCAATCGTATTAAGCCTCCTTATAATATCAGTAGTCCTAATTTAGAGTTAGCTCTAGACCGTCTCTCAGATTATGCTACCATTCAACGTGAGATAGAAACTCTAAAAGATCAAAGAGCTATTCTAATAACAGCATTGAAACAGTGTAGTTGGATAGCCAAGGTATATGAGTCTGAGGCTAATTTTATCTTATTTCAAGTGGACAATGCATCAAAAAGATATCGAGATTTTGTGGATGCTGGTATTGTTGTGAGAAATCGAAGTTCGCAATATGGCTGTAAAAATATGCTCCGTATCACCGTTGGCAACCCCAATGAAAATAATCGTGTTATTAAATTATTGAATTCATGAAAAAATACCTGTTTGTAGATCGTGATGGTACGATCATAAAAGAGCCAGCTGATTATCAAATCGATCACATTGATAAGCTAGTGTTTTTTCCGAATGTGATTAGCTCCCTAAGATTCGCCCATAAGGTTTTAGGGTATCATTTAGTATTAATAACCAATCAGGATGGATTAGGTACCGAATCTTTTCCTTCAGAAGATTTTTGGCCCGTTCAAAACCTAATGATTCGTACTCTTGAATCTGAAGGAATTAGTTTCGAAAAAATAGCAATCGATTCTAGCTTTCCTTCTGAAAATTCTCCGAATCGAAAACCTAGAACGGGAATGTTAACGGATCTCATATCTCAAGGTTTTGATCTCGAAAATAGCTTTGTCATTGGTGATCGATACACCGATGTAGAATTAGGGAAAAATCTAGGGATCAAATCATTTCTGTTTAATGCAAGTCAATCGGGAAAGGATGAATTGAATGAATCTCTTCAAGAGCTAAATAACTCTATTGCATTAGAATGCAATGACTGGAATTCAATTACCGATTTCTTGAAGAAACTCGATCGCAAGATTACTCATCAGCGAAAAACTAAAGAGACTGATATTGAAATCACCCTTAATCTAGAGGGAACGGGTGAATCTGAAATTAATACAGGTTTAGGATTTTTCGATCATATGTTAGAGCAGATTGCTCGACACGGACAGCTTGATTTATTTGTAAAGTGCAAAGGGGATTTACATATCGATGAACACCATACCATAGAAGATACAGGAATCGCTCTAGGGGAGGCATTTGCTAAAGCACTCGGTAATAAATTAGGAGTAGAAAGATACGGTTATTGTCTCCCTATGGATGACGCATTAGCCCAAGCGGCAATTGATTTTGGAGGTCGAGCTTGGTTGATGTGGGACGCTAAATTTAAAAGAGAGAAGATAGGGGATATGCCTACAGAAATGTTCTTTCACTTCTTCAAATCGTTTGCCGATGGTGCTAAAGCCAATTTAAACCTTAAAGCAAGCGGTTTTAATGAACACCATAAGATCGAAGGTCTTTTTAAGGCTTTTGCTAAAGCGATTAAAATGGCCAAGAAAAGAGATACCGAGCATTTGATTCTTCCAAGCACAAAAGGCAGTTTATGAAGCAAGTAGCAATCATCGATTACGGCGCAGGAAACGTTCAGAGTGTACAATTTGCTTTTGAACGACTTGGGATTCAAAGTGTCGTAACCTCAGATTCATCTGAAATTCAGCGTGCGTCACATGTTATTTTTCCGGGAGTAGGACATGCAAAGGCTGCTAAATCACATCTTATCGAAACCGGTTTAATCGATGTAATAAAATCCCTAAATCAGCCCGTTTTAGGCATCTGTCTAGGAATGCAACTTCTTTGTAACCAAACCGAGGAGGGACCAACAAAAGGTCTTCAAATTTTTGACACTAGTGTTGTGAAGTTTGATGTAGATCTTAAAGTTCCTGCAGTGGGTTGGGCACCTGTAAAATCCATAAATCACCCCTTGTTTGAGCGTCTCGATAATGAACAATTTTATTTTGTCCATTCGTATTACGCAGAGGTTAGTGAACAAACTATTGGACTTGCCGATTATCAAATTTCTTACAGCGCTGCACTAGCGAATAAGAACTTCTTAGGCGTACAATTTCATCCTGAAAGAAGCGGCAAAGCAGGAGAGCAATTACTTACCAACTTTCTAAAACTATCATGAGTTTTTCAGTTATACCAGCCATTGATTTGATCGAAGGTAAATGTGTTCGGCTTACTCAAGGTGACTACGCCACTAAGAAGGTCTATCACGAAGATCCTCTAGAAATAGCAAAATCCTTTGAAGCACACGGAGTAGCGAAGCTTCATTTAGTCGACTTAGATGGTGCTAAAGCTGGCAGAATCGTTAATTATAAGGTGATCGAAAGAATTGCCTCAAAAACGAATTTGTCAATTGACTTTGGAGGAGGTTTAAAATCAGAAGAAGATCTTAAGATTGCCTTTGATTCGGGGGCAAAACAAATTACGGGAGGTAGTATAGCGGTTAAAAATCCGCAACAATTTCTTTCCTGGTTAGAAGTATATGGCAACGAGAAGGTCATTCTTGGTGCTGATGCTAAAGATCGTAAAATTGCGATTTCGGGATGGTTAGAAGAGTCCGATCTTATGATCAATACCTTTATCGGAGACTACCTTGATAAAGGCATTAAACACGTAATTAGCACAGATATAGCTGTAGATGGGATGTTAACAGGGCCTTCTGTAAAATTGTATAGTGAATTAATCAGTGAATTCGGAAACAATCTACACCTAATAGCAAGTGGCGGTATCAAGGATTTATCTGATTTAGAACAATTAAAACAAATAGGATGTTCGGGTGCCATATTGGGTAAGGCTATTTATGAAAACCGAATTACGCTTAAAGAACTCGAAAACTTCATTCTCAATGATCAGTAAACGAATCATACCTTGTTTAGACATCAAAGACGGTAGAACGGTCAAAGGAGTAAACTTTGTAGATCTGAAAGATGCCGGAGACCCGGTTGCCCTTGCTTCGTCTTACAGCAAGCGTGGAGCTGACGAGTTGGTTTTTTTAGATATTTCAGCAACAGAGGAAGGTAGAGGGGCCTTTGAACCCCTGATTTACGAGGTTGCTAAAACACTCTCTATCCCTTTTACTGTGGGTGGGGGAATACGTTCAACGGATAAGGTGAGTAGCTTGCTTCAAAAGGGAGTAGACAAGGTCGCTATTAATAGCTCTGCTGTTCAACGACCAGAACTCGTATCAGAAATAGCGAATAAGTTTGGTTCTCAATGTCTTGTTGTTGCTATTGATGCAAAATGTATTGAAGGTACTTGGAGAGTTCATACCGTAGGAGGTAAACAATCTGAGGCACTTGAATTATTCTCATGGGCTGAAGAGGTTACTAATAGAGGTGCCGGCGAACTCTTGTTTACTTCAATGGATCATGATGGCACTAAGGCTGGCTTCGCCATTGAGGCTTTAGCCGAATTGTCCGATAGAGTAAATATTCCGATCATAGCATCGGGTGGAGCAGGGACTAAAGAGCACTTTTCAGAGGTCTTTTTGAAATCAAATGTAGATGCTGCATTAGCGGCGAGTGTTTTTCATTTTTCTGAAATTGAAATAGCCGATTTAAAAGATTATTTACGATCAAAAAACATACTTGTACGATGACTAACGAACCTGATTTTACGAAAGCTGTAGACGGATTACTACCCGCCATTATTCAAGACGATCACACTGGAAAAGTTTTGATGCAGGGATACATGAATAAAGAATCGTTTCAAAAAACCCTTGATGAAAAGGTGGTCTGGTTCTATTCGAGATCGAAGCAAAGACTATGGAAAAAAGGGGAAACCAGTGGAAATGAATTACAGGTATGTTCAGTTCGATTAGATTGTGATTTAGATAGTATTTTGATCAAGGTTATCCCACTAGGCCCAGTTTGTCATACAGGCGCCGATACTTGTTTCAATGAGATAAATACGGTTAGTTATGATTGGATTAAGCATTTAGAGGCGATTATTGAACAGCGTCAAAAAAGTGGAGATTCGAAAAGCTACGTTGCTTCTCTCTTTGAAAAGGGTATTAACAAGATCGCTCAAAAGGTTGGGGAAGAAGCTGTTGAAGTAGTGATAGAGGCTAAAGATGACAATGAGGAATTGTTTTTAAACGAATCTGCAGATCTGTTATTTCACTATTTAATTCTCTTAAAGGCTAAGGGTTACGGGTTAAATGACGTACTTGAAATCTTGAAATCAAGAGAGAAATAGGACTGCTAAATTTGTACCTTTATAGGGCTATGAATTTAGATTTAGGTTATCGAATTACCCTAAACTCCCCAGAAGAAAAGTCTCCTTTTCAGAGACTTTACGATATATTTCAGGAGTTAGTCACCCATACTTCTGGTGACGTGGAGGAAGCTATTGATTGGTTAAGAGAACTGGATAAAGAGTACGAACTCACTACTGAGGAGTACACTATTGATGACTTTATAGACGATTTACTCGAAAAAGGAGTGGTGCGCCAAGAGTTTGAAGATGACCCCTCAGAGGGAAGTACTCCCTCAGAGGCCTCTAAAAAGCTAAAAGCAACAGCCAAACTTGAACGTGAACTTCGAAAAAGAGCACTAAATCAGATTTTTGGGAAATTAAAGAAGGGGCAAAAAGGAAATCACAACACCAAATCTACAGGGGCCTCTGAAGAACGAACGGGGTCAACAAGGCCTTACCGATACGGAGATTCGGTGGATCAGATCGATATGAATCAATCGCTTAAAAACGCGATGCTTCGTTCAGGTATTGATAATTATACCTTAGATCACGATGATCTAGAAGTCTACGAATCAGAACACAGGTCTCAAATGAGCACAGTTCTTATGATTGACATCAGTCATAGCATGATTCTTTACGGGGAAGATCGAATTACACCGGCAAAGAAAGTAGCCATGGCTTTATCTGAGATGATTACTACACGTTTTCCAAAAGACAGTCTCGAAATTATCGTATTCGGAAACGACGCTTGGCCTATTTCAATTGCCGAATTACCGTATCTCAAAGTAGGTCCCTATCACACCAACACGGTAGCTGGATTAGATTTAGCGCTGCAGCTATTAAAACGTAAGAAAAATAACAATCAGCAGATCTTTATGGTTACTGACGGAAAACCTAGTTGCATTAGGATGAAAGATGGGTCTTATTATAAAAATAGTGTTGGTTTAGATGAAATGATTGTAGAAGAATGCTATCAAAGAGCGCGTTTTCTAGCGAAAAGTAAAATACCGGTAACCACTTTTATGATTGCTCAGGACACCTACTTGATGCATTTTATACAAGAGTTTACAAGATTAAATGGAGGCAAAGCATTTTACACGGGTCTAGATGATTTAGGCTCAATGATTTTTGAGGATTATACTGCAAATAGAAAAAGAAGATTATGAATATTACCGAATTAAAAACATTAGGTGATTTAAAGAAGATCAACTATCAATCAAAAGGCATAAAAAGAGAAATGAGAGAAAATCTCATTCGACTTACACGAAGTGGGAAAGAACTTTTTGAAGGTATTAAAGGATATGAACACAGTGTAATTCCTCAGCTAAAGCAAGCTATTCTTGCAGAACATAACATTAATTTTCTTGGATTACGTGGTCAAGCAAAAACAAGAATGGCCCGTCAAATGATTGAATTACTTGATGAGTACATACCTATTGTATCCGGCTCAGAAATTAATGACGATCCTTTTCAACCTATATCCGACTTTGCCAAGACTAGAATTAATGAATTAGGTGACGAGACTCCAATAGAGTGGCTACATCGATCAGAACGGTTTTTTGAGAAATTAGCTACCCCTGATGTGAGTGTAGCAGACCTAATCGGTGATGTAGATCCTATTAAAGCAGCTAACCTAAAATTGGCATTATCTGATCCAGAGGTTATTCATTACGGCATGGTTCCAAGAGCCAATCGATGTTTATTTGTTATAAATGAATTACCCGATCTTCAGGCGAGAATCCAGGTTTCGTTATTTTCTATCCTACAAGAAGGGGAGGTACAGATTCGTGGGTTCAAACTTAAACTTCCATTGGATGTCGCCTTTGTATTTACCGCAAATCCTGAAGATTATACCAATAGAGGAAGTATTGTTACCCCACTTAAGGATCGAATTGGGTCTCAAATCGTTACTCATTACCCTAAAGACATAGAAACCGCTAAGGCGATAACTGCTCAAGAGGCAAAATGGAACTCATCAATCAATATTACTATACCGGAGCCTGCGAGAAATATTATTGAATCGATTGGATTTCAAGCCAGAAAGAGTGAATATGTAGATGCTAAAAGTGGTGTTTCAGCGCGATTAAGTATTTCTGCATTTGAACACATGATGAGTCATGCCGAGTTGCGTTTAATAGAAAATGGAGAGCAAACAGGAACGATCCGGGTCTCTGATATACTAGCGGTAGTACCAGCAATAACAGGAAAGGTTGAATTAGTATATGAAGGAGAAAATGAAGGTCCTGTTTTTGTTGCAGAACATCTTATAGAACATGCAATTAAGCAGGTCTTTGAAGATTATTTTCCTAAAATCGAAAAGCTAGAGAAGAAAGGTGCAGAAACACCTTACGATCATCTTTACACTTGGTTTTATGAAAATGATGCTTTAGAACTTCATGATAACGCAGAAGACGCCTACTACCGTCAGAGTCTTGATCAAATCAAACCTTTAGAACAGCTTCTAAACAAATATGCACCTGAAGTCGAAGGTGATTTGAAATACTTTTTTAAAGAATTAGTGATTTTCGGATTGGTAGCCAGTCAAAAACTTTCTAAAGGAAGGTTCGAGAACACAACGACCATTAATGACTTATACAGCAGCTATTTCTCCTAATTATGAATCAAATTCCTAAGAGTCTTTATACGTTTTTAGACGAGTTAAAAAACAATAATGATAGAGAGTGGTTCGCTGAAAACAAGGATCGTTACAACCAGTTAAAAAATAGTTCTTCCCTTGTTTTTGACGATATACAAAGTGGGTTAGGAGAAACTGATCAACTCGAAAATCATAAAATTTTTAGAATTTACAGAGACATTCGATTCTCTAAAAACAAATTACCCTTTAAGACCCATTTATCGACGTCTATTCATCGTGAGGGTAAACAGTTACGTGGCGGCTACTATATTCACCTAGAGCCAAACAATAATTTTATCGCATGCGGTTTTTGGAACCCCGACAAGGAAGATCTTTTTAGAATTCGAAAAGAACTAGAATTAGAATACGATGAATTTTCTAACCTTCTTGGTAAAAAGGATTTAAAGAATCAATGGGGAGAACTCTATGGAGAGCAGCTAAAATCGTGTCCAAAAGGTTTTGACAAAGAACATGAGGCTATTCAATGGTTGCGATTCAAGCAATTCATTTTAAAAAAGAATTTTACCAATGAAGAATGCATCAGTGAAGATTTTTCGAAAAAGGTCATAGACAGTTTCGTTTCTGCTCGACCTTTTCTTGATTTTATGACCCTTGCCTTAACTACCGACCTCAATGGAGAGCCTATCGTTTAGGCGGCATCAATTCGATCAAAAAGTAATAATTGATCTTTCAGACGGACGATAAGTAAATTCATCATTCGTTTATTCAAAGCAGAAGAATTCAACGTGTAGGTTTCGTACTCCTCAACAGTAAACATTCCAATAATCATTCCTTTTAAGGAGTTGCGAAATTTAATATCCTTTTGGATTGCATGCTCAACATAACGTTGTTTCTTCTCTATACTCAACTCATAAAAAACGTTCTTGTGTTTTTTAATATAGTTTTTAAAGACGCTTATAAACAGATCGTTTTGAAGTTTTAAAATGGGTCGTAGAACTGCATTTTGAAAATATTCTTCTGACCCCATCTGGTCATTAATTTTTGAGGAAGGTATGTCTGGGCGTTGCTGTAGCAACTTTTCACTTCTCGTAGACATGATTTAAAATATTAGTCAATGAAAGACTGAATAAGGTCGCTTTTTGCTGATTTTCTGAGTTTTCGGATAGCTTTTTCCCTAATCTGCCGTACACGCTCACGAGTTAAATCAAAGGTATTTCCAATTTCATCCAAAGTCATCGTAGAACTCTGTCCGATACCGTAATAAAGTTTTACAACATCCGCTTCTCGTTCACTTAAAGTGTCTAAAACACGACCTATTTCTTCTCTTATAGATTCTTTGACCAATTCTGTATCAGGCATTGGAGTCTCTGAAGCTGAAATAACATCGTATAAATTAGAATCCTCTCCTTCGGCAAATGGAGCATCCATAGAAATATGCTTTCCAGCATTTTTTAAAGATTGTTTCACCTCTGAAACCGAAAGGCCTAGTTCTTCTGCTATTTCTTCAGCCGATGGAGGGCGTTCATGAGCCTGTTCTAAATAGGAAAAAGTTTTATTGATTTTGTTAATGGAGCCAATCTTATTGAGAGGTAAACGTACTACTCTCGATTGTTCAGCAAGTGCTTGAAGAATACTTTGACGAATCCACCAGACTGCGTAAGAGATGAATTTAAATCCGCGGGTTTCGTCGAAACGCTGAGCTGCCTTAACTAATCCGAAGTTCCCTTCGTTAATTAGATCGGGAAGTGTTAAACCTTGATTTTGATATTGTTTAGCCACCGAAACAACAAATCGAAGATTGGCATTAACCAATTGCTCTAGAGCTCTTTGATCGCCTCTTTTAATTTTCTGTGCCAATTCAACCTCTTCCTCAGCTGTAATCAAATCAATCTTGCTGATATCTTGAAGGTACTTGTCAAGAGATTTAGATTCCCTATTAGTTACCTGCTTAGCGATTTTTAGTTGTCTCATGGGTTTGATTTTACACTAACTATGATACAAATCATTTATAGTCACCACAATAGCATGAAATAGGGGTTATCAAGAAGTTATCACCAAAGATTCGGCAACTTAAGATTTGGCAGAAGGAGGAGATTTGGGCTATTTTTGCACTTTAGTCAAAATCACAACCACCTTGCCACGTTCCAAAGACCTTTATAACTACCAACAGAATGATCTAAAACGAATCTTTGATTCCATTGAGTCTTTAGATGAGGGTGCAAATATTCTTTATCAACTACCAACGGGTGGAGGTAAAACGGTCATCTTTAGTGAAATTGCACGTAGGTATATAGAAACCTATCGCAAGAAAGTAGTTGTGCTTACACACCGTATAGAACTAAGTGCACAAACTTCTAAAATGTTGGCTGATTTTGGCGTTAAAAACAAGGTAATTAACTCCTCCGTTAAAGAAATTCCTGCGACCGATGACAACACCTGTTATGTAGCTATGGTGGAAACCTTGAATAACCGATTGAACGATGAGAAAATCGTTTTAGAAAACGTTGGTTTAGTCATCATCGATGAGGCGCATTACAACTCATTTAGAAAGCTCTTCAAATACTTTGATCAGTCCTATGTTCTTGGGGTAACTGCTACTCCTTTGAGTTCGAACATCAAGCTTCCTATGAAGGATTATTATAAAAAATTAATCATAGGAGAGTCGATTAAATCATTGATAGACAAAGGGTTTTTAGCTAAAGCAGAAATTCATCGTTTTGATTTAAGTCTACAAAGCTTAAAGCTCGGAGCTAATGGGGACTACACCGTAAAAAGTAGTGATGCTTTCTATACCAATCAAAGCATGATTGGAAAGCTCCTCAATGCTTATATGGAGCTTTCTAAAGGCAAAAAAACACTCATTTTCAATAATGGAATCTTCGCTTCTTATTCTGTCTATGAGGCTTTTAGCAAACTTGATTTACCCATCCGACATTTAGATAATAAAAGTTCGGCCACAGAGCGTGCTGAGATCTTAGATTGGTTTAAACATACTCCAGACGCGATATTAACTTCTGTAAGTATCCTTACAACTGGGTTTGATGAGCCAAGTGTTGAGACTGTTATTCTTAACAGGGCAACAAGATCGTTAACGCTTTATTTTCAAATGATTGGTCGAGGTTCTAGAGTTCTGCCCGACAAATCTTCCTTTAAGGTAATCGACTTAGGAAATAACACCTTGCGTTTCGGACCATGGGATGAACCTATTGATTGGCAAGAGATTTTTCATTTCCCTGATTTCTATTTGGAGAGTATTAAAAGTGATGAAGAGATCGAAAGGGACTTTGAGTACATCATGCCCGATGCAATACGTGAAAGGTTTAAGAAAACCTTAGATCCTACGTTTAATATTAAAGAACGTTACAAAGAGGTTTTTGCCCAAGGAGGTAGAAGTAAACAAGTCTTAGAAGAAAGTATTGAACAACACACACAAATGTGCGTTGAAAATAGCGAAACAGTAATAGAAGCACGCCAATTAGCGAAATTACTTGAGGAGGATATTCAGTATCGAGTTCAGCAGTATACTTACTGCATCATGAACAATACAAAGAATTATAAAGAATGGCTAGAAGAGGACTATATTCGAAAACTTAGAGCCAATATTGCTCGACAATTTGCTACACTCTCTTCGTGAAACGAAAACTTTTAATAATTGCACACTTATGGCCAGAGTCTAGTACAACCGCTGCCGGTCAGCATTTATTAACCCTTATTCAATCCTTTAAAAATGCAAAATACCAGGTACATCTTGGATGTACCCTAGAAAAGACTCCATTAGGAGATTCGTTAATTGAATACAATATTCAGGTTCACCGAATCGCCTTGAACTGCAATTCATTTGATGAACTACTCCTGGATCTTAGGCCTGAGGTGGTTCTTTTCGATCGATTTATTTCAGAGGAACAATTCGGATGGAGAGTTTATAAGAATCTGCCCCATTGCCTCACCCTGTTAAATACAGAAGATCTACACAGTCTTCGACTTTCAAGATCTAAAGGTAAAGAGGAGGAATGGGAGCGTACTGACACTTTTAAGCGAGAAATTGCCAGTTTTTATCGCGTTGATAAAGTTTTAATTATTTCACGTGAGGAGATCAAAAAGTTAACTGCTTTACTACCATCCATCGGCTCAAAAATCATCTATGCCCCATTAATTATTCATCGAAGAGAAATAACGAATCACATCAATCGAAAACCTTGGAGTTTTGTTTTTTTCGGTTCTGGCAAACATCCCGGTAATGCGGCAACCTTGCAACGTATTATTGAGATGTGGCCGAAAATTTTAAAAATACAGCCTAAAAGTTCATTGTCCATCTTTGGTGCTTATTACCCAGAATCATTGAGCAATAAGGCCAACAAATTAAAACAGGTATCCTTTCAAGGGTGGGTAGAAGACTTAGACGCAACTCTTGTTAATTATGAATTCTTACTTTCACCAACCCCGTTTGGGGCTGGGTTAAAAGGTAAAATACTCCAGTCTATATCGAATGGGGTTACCTGCCTTTGCTCTTCTATAGCAAGTGAAGGAATCGACATGGAAAGCCGTTCACTATTGATGCATTTAAATAGTGAGAGCGAGTATTTGAATACGATAGAAAGTATCCTTAATAATAGTGAAATCCTAGAGAGAGAACAGTCGATACAATCAGAGCTACTTCATCATTTTTCTGATTTTTCAAATGATTCTTGGATTGCCAATTTAAACGTCGAGAGCAATTCAAAAGCTTCAGAAATTCTAAAACAAGTGATGCGTCATTCGACGATTAATTCAACTGAAAATCTAGGTAAATACCTTACCTTGAAGACCAATAAAACTTAAAATACAGGCCTTATGTCACAATTCGAAACGGTAAAAGAATACGAAGACATTACCTTTAAAAGAATGGGCAATATCGCTAGAATTGCCTTTAATCGTCCAGAAGTTAGAAATGCGTTCAGGCCAAAAACCACTTCTGAACTGTACGATGCCTTTTATACGGTATCTGAAGACCCAACGATTGGTGTTGTTCTGCTAACAGGTGAAGGGCCTTCTCCTAAGGACGGAATTTATTCCTTTTGTAGCGGAGGGGATCAAAAGGCTAGGGGCGAGCGCGGTTATGTTGGTGACAACGGCGTTCATCGACTGAACATTTTAGAGGTTCAGCGTTTAATTCGGTTTATGCCGAAGGTAGTTATTGCAGTGGTTCCCGGATGGGCAGTTGGAGGGGGGCATAGTCTTCATGTGGTATGTGATCTAACTATTGCTAGTAGGGAACATGCCATATTCAAGCAAACGGACGCGGATGTAAGTTCCTTCGACGCAGGTTATGGTTCAGGCTATTTGGCAAAAATGGTCGGACAAAAGAAGGCTCGGGAGATCTTTTTCCTTGGTCGAAATTACTCTGCTGATGAAGCTTTTGAAATGGGAATGGTAAATTGTGTTGTTGAACATTCAAAACTAGAAGAGACGGCAATAGAATGGGCAAATGAAATACTTGCAAAGTCTCCTACGGCTATTAAAATGCTAAAATTCGCTATGAATCTTACCGATGACGGAATGGTCGGCCAGCAAGTTTTTGCAGGCGAGGCCACAAGACTGGCCTACATGACCGATGAGGCTAAAGAAGGTCGAAATGCCTTTCTAGAAAAACGCAATCCTAATTTTAAGAAAGATCAATGGATTTCATAAAATCAGTAACGCTCAGCCTTGTTTTTACGACGTACTCCTTCGGGCAACAGCTAAGCTCCTTTACAGAAGAATTATTCAACGAATATTCGAAATACGAAGTGGAGGGCTTTTCAAACATGAAAGTGGAACCCGATTTTTTACAGAAACAAATCGATCTGATTACCGATAAGGCCCCTGGACTTTTCGAAATTCGACTATTAGGTCATTCTGTTGAGGACAGGCCAATAAGAATGGTGAGTATTGGGAGTGGAGACATTGATGTTTTAATGTGGTCACAGATGCACGGAAATGAATCTACGGCGACTCGATCTATCGTTGATTTACTTTCGTTTATCGCAGAAAACTCAAAACAGAAGTCGGTAAATAGCCTATTACAAGATCTTCGAATCCATTTTATCCCGATGTTAAATCCCGATGGAGCAAGCCGTTGGACTCGTGAAAACGCTATTGGTATTGATCTTAATCGTGATGCACTTCGTTTAATTGCCCCAGAATCACAGATATTAAAGCGGGTAAGAGACAGTCTGAATGCAGATTATGGTTTTAATCTCCACGATCAGAGTAAATACTACAATGTAGAACGCTTAAGTAATGAAGCGAGTATTTCATTTTTAGCTACTGCTTTCGATTATGAAAAAAGCAGAAGCGCAGGGAGAGATGAGGCCATGCAATTAATCTCCTATTTATATCAGATTAATCAAAAATACATTCCAAATCATACTGGTCGGTACAATGATGACTTTGAACCTCGCGCCTTTGGCGATAATATTCAAAAATGGGGAACAAAACTCATTTTAATCGAAACAGGCGGCTTTAAAAATGATCCAGAAAAGCAATTGGGACGAAAACTCAATTTTGTTTTGATAGGATCTGCTTTAGAAGCCATCCAAAAAGGGCTTCACAAAGCCATTGCGGTAGAGCAATACAGTCAGATACCAAGAAATGACCGAAACTTATTTGATTTAAAGGTTGAGAAAGTTCAGAAAAAGGTCAATGGTTCCTACTACACCGTCGATCTTGGTTACTATATAGAAAAATCAGAAGACGATTCTAACAAGGATCAAGTAGTATATCAAGTCACCCTAGAGGATCAGGGAGATTTAAGTACTTATACGGGGTATAAGAGTTTTAATGCAGAGGGATTAAAGATTTTATTTCCGAAGGTTTATAATGGGCGAATCAAAAACAGTGCTCACGAGGAATCATTATTAGAGGACGGTTTTCTTTATTTTACAAAAGCTCCTTCAAAGCGATATGTTCCTACAACGATGTTTCAATATAATGATGGGGTAGAGCAGGAGTGGTCTCTTGAAAACACCTATTTTTTAATCAACGAATTCAATCAACCGAAATATTTATTTTTAAAAGGTCAAATAATTGATTTAAAGTAATTTATATTGAATTACTTAAACTTAAAAATTATTTTAAATCATAATTTTATATAGAATAACCTAACATGAATATTACCAAGGTTTTAGCTTTTTTATCTATCTATTTAATATGGGGTTCTACCTATTTATTAAATAAGATTGCAGTGGGTCAGTTAGAACCATTTATGTTGGCGGGTGTTCGATTTCTTTCAGCGTCCTTTTTGATGTTTCTAATAGTAAAGGCCTCCCGTAAGAGTTTGAAGGTGACTTTGGTTCAATTAAAGAATGCAGCCATTGCGGGTTTTCTATTCTTAGCTATCGGCAATGGAGTGGTTGTTTGGGCTTTATCCTATGTGGATAGCGGTTTAGCCGCACTTACCATTGCCTCACAGCCCTTAATAGTATTGTTATTACTTTGGATTTTAGAAAAGAAGCGCATCAAATTGTTTTCTTGGGTTGGTGTTTTTGTAGGACTATTAGGGATGTATTTGCTGATCAGTCAGAATCAAATTACTTCTTCTCCAGAGTCGTTAAAAGGAATATTGATGATCATAGGCTGTGTGATCACTTGGGGTTATGCTAG
Source organism: Flavobacteriaceae bacterium (assembly GCA_018623195.1). Lineage (GTDB taxonomy): Bacteria > Bacteroidota > Bacteroidia > Flavobacteriales > Flavobacteriaceae > UBA3478. Next base: position 91,275 of record JAAZVY010000001.1, read on the forward strand.
CATTTTTGTTGGTAAAGAAGAATTACCAAAAAATTATCTGGTCAATTCTGCGTATCAGATGTTCTTTGGAAGTCTCTGGCTAATTTTAATGAGCATGATTAAGCAAGAACATTGGATTAGTCCTTATGAATGGGAAATCAACGTAAAATGGTCGATGTTGGGATTAATAATTTTTGGAAGCATTGTAGCATTTACTTCTTTCAATTATCTCTTAAGAACGGTGAGTCCTGAAAAGGTGGCAACTTCGACGTATATCAATCCGATTGTTGCTATGATTTTAGGATATTTGGTGTTGAAAGAAACGATTACTACTCAAAGCGTAGTAGCAGCAGTGGTATTATTAACCGGCGTTTACTTTATAAATATGAAAAGAGACCCTCGGGTGTATTTGCGAGCACGCGCGATGAAACGATTAAAATGATTGTCCCATAATTTATATTATGTAAAATAGAATATGAAATCAGCTATCCCATCTGTTAA